>JAFMIS010000051.1 GCA_017853915.1 bacterium | reverse complement strand
CCCTACCATTGGACGTAGAGACGCCCCGGATTTTAATCTTCTTAGCACACTCAGCGGAAGTCCATTGAAACTGATCCGAGGTCTCTGTCGTTCGCACGACCTGCTGGTCCCCGTTCGAGTACAAAACGTACCCGGAATTCAATTGCTGCCCCGTACCCAACGAACCAGTATACTGCGTCAGATACTGCGTGTACGTGGGCAACGATTCCTTCCCCTCGGCGTCAACAACCGAAATAGCGTAACGCGTGAACACTCCGTCGGACGGCTTCGTATTCGACTGCACAATCGCATCAACCGTTACGTTCGTCGGTGCTGATACTTCGCGCTGAACCCCGGGGGTAAACGTCGAAATCTTCCATCCGCCGCGGTCCTTGTAAATCTCCTGGATCTGGTAGTTCTCGCAAGCGAGAGTAAGCACTTCTTCGTTGCGGCAAACACGTATCTTGCTTAAATCGGCACCCAGATATGGCGAATTGCGATTCATGAAGCGAAACTCTATGGTGCGCTCCTGGGTTAGCCCGGGGATATAGGTAATCGTCCCGTTCGGTATGATTGTGGTGTTACTATCGAACTCTTTGAGGTAAAACGTCCCGGTCGGGCTGAATTCCCCACTACCCGTTTGCACCGGGCTCTTAACCATATATTCCTTGCCGTTAATATTCGTAGTGGTCCCGCCCAGCCCCCAGATGGTCACTACGTCATTTTCCTGCAGTGGAAATGAGGAGGAGAACTGGGCGGTAAATTGACCCGTGCCTGTATTAACGGCAGTGACCCACCCCTTCCATATACTCTCTAGGTAGCGGCCGTCCTGCAAGAGACTCATGTACCGCAACCCGCGGTACGATTCGTGCCCCAGTTCGATGATGTATGTGTTCTCGTTGTCGTAGTTCCACGGAATCAAACGTACGTAGTCGTTCGCTCCGTCTCCAGTGACGATACTGCGTCCGCAACGTTGGAAACCAGGACGACGAGTTAGACCCCCCTGCTTCATTACCTGGAAGTTCCTACAGGTCTTAAGCCCTGTCTGATATTTGGATGTGTCTACGCGGGAGTGCAGGGAGGGGGCAATCTCACCGCCTGAGAACGAGCGATGCGAAAATGTAGCCATTGGCTAGCCCCTTGCTCTGATGATTTCTGCATCAGGATTGGTATCCCACCCGGTTTCGTTGCTGGCGTTGGCTTTAGCGCGGCCAATCTCCATCGCGTATCTTTCATACAGCGAGCGAACCAGGGGGCTGTTATCGCCTCCGGAAATCCGGGGTGCGACGTTAATAGCTAAACGCAGTGAAAAAGCGAAAGCAAAATCTTCTGGGCAGTGACGTTCAAGTTCGTCCATCGTCCATGTCGCAGTGGAAACGGCTTCGGCGGTCGCCGAGGAATCCGCATATGTTGCTACGTTTGTCGTAGTGTTGAACGTAAGCAGCGTGTGATCTCCGCGGTTGTTGGCGAATCCACCCCCAGCGACTGTAATCGTCCGACCTACGTCGCTCGAGGATAGCCCGGTAGTGGTAATGGAAACTGTTCCACTCGACACTGCAAAAGCCGTTATCGTGCCGCTTTTTGTTGGCATGTCGATCGTTATTTCAGCAACCGCGTCCGATTGATCACTGTAAATCTCTGCGCCCGTAGGGCCGCGAACAACTCTGTATGGGACCTTTGTGTCGTAGGTATCCGACCGCTGCCCGCTCAGAATGCGACGGAATTTGATGCAATCTCCGGGCAGGGAATACGCATACGCCCACTCAGTGGTGGGATTGGTATCTGTTTCTGTTAAAGTGATAAAAGCTGTGGCGAATGGCCAGTCGTGATCGCGAAGCACCTGTTTACGCGTCTGGTCGAAGAACCTGCGCATCACCTCGGCTTCGGCGGAATCGTCCGTATCGAGGTCAACGATGGCGCGGCCAACTCCCAGGTGGGCAATCGCCTGGTTGCAGATCTCCGTCTTGGTACTCATTAGGCACCCTGTACGACTGCAACCACCGTTACGTTGTTACCAGTTGTTACATACCACCCAGCCGCGGTATCACCGATTCCCGTATTCGGAAGATTATCGAAATCTACCTCGAAAGGAAAAAGTGAGGCATCGTATGTAGCCGAGCCCGGATACGTATAAACGGTGGCGTTATTCGCGCCTTTTCCGTCATACAGAATTACGTTGCCGGGGGCGCCCGTAGTTGGTTGAATAATTAACTTGGAAATACGTGAACCCTTATTGACGGACAGTGTCGCAGTCGTCTGACCAGCGGCAACAGCCACATATTTCCAACCTAAAAGAAAAGTAGTTCCACTGCCTGTTGCCATTGCTGCCTCCAAAAAGGGCCGTCACGACACGCCAAGGACGGGGGTTAAGCGGGCGGCATGCCGCGACGGCGATAACTAAATAGCGTCCTCAGCTTCCTTCTTACGCTTAACTGGCTGAGTCTGTAGCTCTGCTAACTTCTTTCTAAGTTCTAGTACTTCTTTTTCTAATGCTTCTTCCTTCGTTACTCTTACTGGTTTGCGGGACTTAAAGAGTTTTTCGGCAGCTTTCCCTTCTGCATCAACGCCTTCCATCCAGAAGCGGAATTCATCCGCGCTCTTGATATTGAATTCGCTGTTCATCCGGCGCTTGCCGTCGTCATAAATCCCCGTCATTTTCGCCCGTACTCTCATGACATTTCTCCTTGTAAATAGGGTGGGGGCCGAAGCCCCCACCGGTTCATTACGTTAAGTCGATCGAGGAACCAGAAGACTTCGGATACGCACGATACTTGTCAACATTGTGACAAAGGAACGTGGTAATCGAACCCGTGGTTAAGTTACCGTTCGCCAACGTGTAGTACGCGCGGAGATAACGCTCCGTAATACCGGGTTGCAAACGAGCAATAAGCACGGTGCCTGCTGCTGACAGAGCCGCAAAAGTTCCGATCGTTTGTACCGTGGTAGCCGAGCCGAATGTGTCGGCTGTATCGGTTTCCAGGGTTACAGTTACGGTCGAATCGTTGCCCGCGTCTGTAAAGGCGACATCTACCAAACTCACAACGTATAGGTTTTCACCTACGCCGGGGTCTTGGTTCGTCGCCCGAAGGTCGATGAGGTTTGTTGATGCAGCAGATGCCGTTACGGCCTGCGCATCAGAAAATAGGTTTTGTGCATCTAAAATCATGTTGTCCTCCAATTAGCTGATCAGCGATTCGCTGGTCAGGATCGCGTCAGTGATGCGCACAGGAATACCGCGGAACGACATGACCGGTCGCCCCTCATATGCGGCATAGCTGCCATCTGTACCATATTGTGTGCCGAACGTAGCGCCGAGGGCCGCGCCAGACACCGCACTGCGAGCCTGGAGATCGAGACCTTGAGCAACCGTTCGGTTAACATAGAAACAAGCCTTACCCATGCCGAGGTTCGGGATGCGGTGAATCATTTTCACCATCATAGCACCGAGGTCCACAGCACTTGAGTTGCTCGCGAGATCTGACACGTCGATGTTGCATCCGCGTGCCACGTAGCGCCAATCCTTAACTACCAAACCAGCCTTCCATTGGAAGCGATCTTGATAGGCACGGAGGCGAGTACCACCGATACCGGTTGAACCTTCGACGGTCACGAGGCCGAGGTCTTCATGTGACAGACCGGCTTTCGAGCCCTTGGGGAAGATACCGAACACGGTGTTGGGGCCCCACACAACCAGCCAGATCGAGGTAATACCGGCGTCGGCGCCAGAGTCACCTTGAATCACGTTCTCGCCAGAGGTGGCCGAGAGGCTGTTGTAGCGGACATGCAGACCATTGAATTCCTCGGGCGACGTTGAACTGTTGCCGTAGAATACCGTCTGCGCCATTTCTTGATTCATGGCTTCGATGAAGGCTTGAGCTTCACTGAGGCGGAACGCGCCCGTGTTGCCGTTAAGTTCAGCGAGGTCTTTATCAACTTCCGACCAAGCTTCCAGCATACCGCAAGATTCATCGACTTGCGCCGCGTCACTCTTGCTGGTTTGAACCGCTTGGTTTACCAAACGCCAATAGACGGAGGGCAAGCCAGTGCGGATCGTGGTTCGCTCGCCAGTCGGGAGGTTACCCTCTTTAAACTGCATGTCGAGCAAAATCTCGTTGGTTTGTGAAAGCAATTCGGCAATCGCTGCCGTCTTGCCGTCTGGATCTAGGCGCTTGGCCCAGTCAGACAGTGTTAATACGTATTGTCCTAAAGTTGCCATGTGTTACTCCTTAGTGGGGCCGTAAAAGATATCCTCGATGCTCCGCGTCTGAGGTTTGCTTGACCCCACGACTCGCGTCATGATGGTGTCCTCAGCCATGAATTTCTCGTATATCTTGGCCATGGTTTTAATTAATCCTGGGAAGTCGCCCAATCCTGACTTAAGAGCCGAAACCAACTCGGGATCCCCGACAGCAGCCAGAGCCCGCCTGGCGTTCTCCACGGTGCGATTGTAGTTCTCGCCGCCGTACTGCTTGTCGTTCTTGAGTTGCTCAGCCCACTGCACCCGAGCCTGGGCGAACCTTTCCTGCTCGGCTTGCTGTTGTGCTACGAGTAAACCGTTCTCCTGCTCTACTAACGCCTGGGCATGCTCTGGTGACAATCCTCGCTCACGCGCAAAGGTGGCGATCTCGTCGAGCCGCTTCGGGTTTAGCAGCGCTCCCTCCGGCGCCTTGAGGTTGTACTCCGGTTGTACGGCCGGTTTCTCAGGCACCGCTGCGGGTTGAGTTTCTGGGGCAGTAGCACTTTGCCCCGTTGTTTCTGTAGTCAAAGTAGTGTTTTCCATTCGTAACCCCTTCTAGCTTATATTGTAATGTAAATTGCACTTAGAATCAAGCATTTAGTATACTTCACGCCAGTTAACCTGCGCGTTAACGTTTGATGTTCCAGTATACGAAGTAGCCCGTATCTCGAACCCATAAGATGCCGTATCTCCTGCGATATTTAACCCCAGGGGAATTCGGGAACTTATGCCAGATTGATTGGTTGAGACTTTGGTTGTACCTGAGCCTGCGACGGCTGTGAATTGATGAATGACGATTCCTCCAGTGGAAGAGGTTCCCGTGGTGTTGATGGAAGCCGCTGATATTCCAGTGTTAACGTCGCCAAAAGCACCGCCAGATACGGAACTATGCATGACCAATTGAATAAGTGCGTTATTAGTGGACACGGTTATGTCAACTTCGTCGATAATAAACTGTACCCGGTTTACTTTAGACATGAAAGTTAATGTGGGGCGCAATGCAACTACTGGAAGCGCACTAGTAACCGCCCGAGAGGTAATTCCCGTTCCTGCGCCAAACTGGTACGCTCGTTCTTCTCCGGTTCCGCCTTCGGAATCTACCGCTGCACAAATAGCTTGGAAAGATCCAGTGGTGCCGCCAGACTGTACGATTTCATACCTGATGGGTAGATTGGCGGTGGCTATATATGGTGTACTAACTATGCCGGAGTGATCAAATTTGTGAACGTACTGCACGATTCCGTTGTGACAAAAGCCAACTCTGACAGAACCGACGCCCAGCCACTGGAGATCGATGACCAGAATGAAAGCCTTGGTGAGATCGACGCCGGGCAAGGTGTTAATGTTCCAGTTGTCACGCGTTACCGGGGTGCCATCGGACCCACCGTTTCGAATTGTAAAACTATATACGCCCGCACCAGATTGCGAAAAGAATATCCCGTTATTGGTGTCATAATAGCCGCAACTTTTGGTTGTACCTGTGGTAGCCGACCCGAACGCGCCCGTTAACTTGATGAGCTGGCTTTTTCCGGGTTGGTAGTGGAAATGCTGGATCGTCTGCATGATAGACGCATCGCCGCTAGCTGCCGTGGACAATACCGCACCACTGTTACCCGCTACCGTAGTTCCTGTCCCCGTGTTTTTGATTTCAGTAGTAGCCGCCCTATTCGTTAGCCCATACGTTAACGCAGAATAAAACATAGTTTCCGGCTGACTAACTCGCACTCTGCCGAAAGCATCCCCCGTAGGGTTATCTACTTTTGTCCCGATATTAAAATTGTCTTGGTATAGACCTAACATTATACGCCTGCTTTCTTCCCGGAACGATTTCGCTCCATGTTTTCGTTTAGCATCTGCATATACAGCTCAGGACTCGCTTCGTTGATATCAGCCAAAAGCTGAAGTCCTATATTCCGCTGCCCCTCCAGAAAGAACGTTTGGTTATCGCCGGTCATGCTAGTTTTGAACACGCCACATAGGCCCAGATACCGCCAAAGCATCCGCCGACCGGGCGGAGTAGCTCCAATAGATGCAATATCATCCAGTTCACGTTCGCGCGCAGACCTGCTTTTGTCCTTCGCTTCCTTAACCTGTGACGCATCTGCCGCATTTTTAACTAGACTCTTCTCCATTTTCTACCCCCCGTATATGGTGCCGCACCCGGCTAATTTCATCACTTAGTTGCTGCGTCTGCGCTTCCAGACGACGATTGGTATCTTCAATCCGCTGACTTAAATCGACGCGCATCATCGTAACATCTTTACTTAACGCCTCAACTACGGCAGTAAGACGCTCGGTATACTTAGACCACGAGTCCTCTAGACGATCGATGTGTTTCTCCATCCGCGAAAGGAGCATGTGAAGCAGCGCCGCTGCGCCGCCCACACCAAAAAGCATAAATAAGGAATTTTTAAATAGTTCTTCCATCGTTTTATCCTTGTACCCAGTATCCGACGACGGTGAAGTTACAATCTGTCACCGTAGCTGCTGAAATACGATACTCTAATACCCCAGAAGCATCTGTTTTCGTAATGATAACCCCCCGGGCTGCGTCCCCCGTAACACTGGCTTCTACCTGCCCGACCGTATGCGTTCCACCATTTGGCCGCATTGTAACTACCTTAGCGCTTTCGTCTGTCACGCGAACCTGGACGTGCACGGGCATTCCATACGCGGCGGGGGGAATGAGCGCGGAAATATCCCAATCATAAAAACTGTTATCCGCGGTCATGGATGTTTCTTCGAGATCTGTAGCGGTTGCCTGCCGCAAAATAAAACGCATCCCATGAATCGTCGTGTACCACTGAGATGCACTAACAGCGACAAACTCTTGAGTGCTGCCTGGATGAATCACTATGTACGCATTGGCCGACAGTGCGTCGATTGCATCCCCCGTCCCGGGGTAAACCGCACAACCAGCGGCACAGGTACTATCAACAATCACCAAACATCTCTGGCCGGCTGCCGGAGTTGCGGGGAGTTTTACCGAGTCCAACGATGTGGCACAAGTCGTAATCCGGCACACAGTGCCGGACAACTGCGTAGCATTCGCTTGCCCGCCACCGGCATAGGCTGTGATGCTATTTGTTGTCGAAACACGTAATTCTCCTGAAAGGGTGGTGTTTGTACCTGATAAAGTTGTCGTGGCTGAACTAATCGTGGTTGTCGAGCCACTCAAAAGAGTGGAGCCAGTGGCATCTAATGCGGCAGTGACCACCCGCGTGCCAACAGTCACGTTATCGGCTGATATTTGATTGGCTGACATCATTAGGTTATCAACTCCATCATCGACATCTTAAACGAGAACTGCGTTCCAAGGGTATTACTCCCCGAATCTACGTTAACCCACACTTCAATGTACTCGTTAGTGGCCATAGAGATAAGCAGCCCCCGCTCGTTGGGTCCTTGGTAGTGGCCAGAAACGAAACAGTTCACTAGGTTGGTGGCGTAGTCAATGAATGTAGACCCACCGTCTTTACTAATCTTCCAGGTAACGGTTTGTACTGCGTTTAGTGTCTGGCTCGTCCTCATCTGGAATATGAAATTTTTCGTCGTCGCACCCGTATATGTAAGTCTCCCGCCAGCGGCAGTGAGGGTCCAGTCCGAAGACCCATATAGTTTCGTAAACGTACCAGTAATCTGCTCCGGGGTGGCCCCGAGTGTCGTAACGTTATCGTTCGTAGACTTAGCCACGATGATATACGATCTCGTTCCGTTGAAATTTTTACTGGCGCTAAGCATTAGGTCACCAACTCGCTAAAACTGATAACTGTATGCAATGTGCTAAGCGAGGTAGTTGTCGTAGAGCAGTAAAACCAGAGTTCGATATAGTCATTCGTAACCATCGTGATGGGGAGGTTGGATTCGGTGTGAACGAAATAGTGCCCTGCCACGCTGTCCGTGATCCAATTCGTACTATACGTCACGAAGGTAAAGCCACCATCCTTACTGACCTGAGCAACGATAGACCGGAGATTACTAGACACACACCCAGCCTTGTAGTTTAGCAGGAATGTCTTGCTCGCTGTTCCCGTATAGGTAATCCGGCCACCAGAGGCGGTCATCGATAGGTCGCTTGAGGACGCGATATTGGTGAACGTTCCGGTAATCTGGCTACCGGGGCTGCCCCCGAGGGAAGCGTTAACCACGTCCGTCGTAGTCTTACCTATAATGATGTAGGAGTGGGCTCCGTTTGCATCTCTTAAAGAGCTAATCATAGGTCACTCCTTACGGCGTTATTAGCGCCGACATCTTGAAGATTCTCATGTCGCCTGTATGCGTATCGTTTCCACCATTGGAACGCGCAATCTTGACAAACACGAAATTCCCAGCAGTAACCGAGAAAGCCATTGTAGCCGACGTGCTGCTGCTCACCGTATGTTTATTCGCATCGTTGCCTGGAGCGAACGTGAACGCCGCCGAGGCAGACAGTGCCGCCGTGGGATCTCCCGCATCGGCAACATTCAGCTTGGACAGGGTAAGTTCAATGTTACCGCCATTGGCGACTGACATATAGTAATCGAGATAGATGGACGCGGTGCCCGTAATCGGGGCGCGGAACTGGAAGCCAATATAGTCCGCTGCGGAAACCTGCAGTGGGATATACCGAGTAAGATTAGCCAGTGTGCCAGAAGCCTTGCTCGATTCCACGACCGTGCCATCAATCCAGTACGCTCCAGCACTGTAGTCAGCAGATGATACCCAAGCCGTCGCTGAGGTTGCCAGGAACGTAGTTGACGCTCCAGAGGCAATGTTGACTGATTGGTCGGCTGCCTGGCCGTTGATTGTTGACCCCGACTGTGGGTATACCGCACACGTTGCCGCCCCGCGGTTTACTACGGTGCAGTATTGGCCTACTACTGGGGTCGGGAGGAGTACCGAGTCGCCAGAGGTGGCACATGTAGCCACAACTGTATTTGTTGTAGTTATGGGGGTAGCACTTCCCTGGCCGCCGCCCGCAAATGCTGTCACGTTAATAGTCGTTCCGTTAACCTGATACCCGGACAGCGTTGTAACCCCCGTCACACCAAGTGTACCGGAGAGCGTCTGATTGGCAGCGCCGATGGTACCAGTCAGAGTCGGGCTCGCTGACATAACCACGTTGCCGGTACCAGTGATCGCGTTGCTAACGGCGACTTTGCTGCCATTTGTAAACACCGCGCGGGAGGCTGTCAGGGCGCTGAGTGTGAGATCTGTTCCAACAGTAACCCCCGCGGTAGACGTGAGGCTATTAACAGACACATCGCCGGACATGGATATAGCACCTGTGACCGAGAGCGTCCCTGGAATGCTAACTCCGGCGTCGGTGAATGACATCTTCACCTGTTCCTCGGAATCGGCGATGGCATTGTCGTGGAAATGGAGCCCCTCGGCTGAACCGCTGCCTACCGTTACATCGAGGTCGATAGAGTCCCCCGTGTAATCCGTACAATTAAACCTAACATACCGTGGATGATCTGTTCGGTTTGTGTACGCACCCGATGAAGTATTTGCGGTATGTGTTGCTTCGGTTGTATAACCAAAATCCACATATTCCGAAGACTCCAACAGAATAGTGCCTGCAAATGTACCTAGCCCGTCATCTAGGGTGTAAGTGAATGAGTCTCCTGGGCGTACAAATAACGGGGCTTGTGCGCCGGTTCCTGATATTGTTGTTGCCATTTACCTACTCCTTAGATTACATACCATTGTGAAGAACTGGTTGCTACGAAATGTTTAATAGTTCCCGCAGCAACACTTATCGCTGCGTTAGCCCCGAGAGCATTAATTTGATCTCCGCTACCGGGGAAACAATCACAATCCGCAGCCCCGTCGTTGCGTAAAGCAACACGTTGTCCTGCAACGGGAGACGCGGGGAGTTTAACTGAATCTCCATTCGTGGCACAGGTAGCAATGCGGCTGAATGTCTTAGACAACTGCGTAGCATTCGCTTGCCCGCCACCGGCATAGGCTGTGATTGACACGCTGTTGATACTCATCGCCCAGTCACCGGAGAACGCCATGATGTTATCTGAACGTTTTATGGAAGTCAGCTGCCAGGTAGAGAACACTGGATCGTATTCCCAGATCATATAAACACGCACACCGTTGGCCATTGTGGGCCAGCCGTGTTGGCCGAACTCATACCCGGCGCCCCAGGTAATAATCAGATCGCCTCCGGTGTTATTGCGCAATTGCATGGAGATCTGTTCGCCGTGTTTCCCGGTGGCTGGGGGAG
>JAFMIS010000050.1 GCA_017853915.1 bacterium | reverse complement strand
ATCGTTTCTTGCGTCGCCTTGATTCATGACCGCAAATATTTTTTGAGGGCGCCCGGGTCGGGCGCCGAAATGTCGCGAATTACCCGTCAGCATTTCAAGTCCACGTTATATCCGGCGGCCGGACCGGCCGCCCTCCAAGGGATCATCGTTTCTTGCGTCACCTTGATTCATGACCACAAATATTTTTGGAGGGCGCCCGGGTCGGGCGCCGAAATCCCGCTAATTGCGGCGCGTCTTTCGGATACGTTCACGTTTACGTGCATGTGGGGTAAGGGGCACGAGACCGATCGATAAGCTATTATGATGGACAGCTAAAATCTCATACGCTTCAATGTAAAGCCGCACCTTCATCGAGCGCAGGAAGCGCCGCGAATACCTCAAGCGAGGGTAGCGCTTGAACCAGATCCTTCAGAAGAGATGAGATTGCGATCACCTCTAAGACTAATCTCTCGGCCATTTCATGAGTGATGGCGGCTGGCTCTTGGGCCGCCTGTCTTTCCAGGGCGCCCGCGAGCTCGGCTACTTCACCGGCGCCAACGTCAAGTAGTAAGCCCTTCAGAGAGTGTGCGGCCCTCCTATAGGCAACCGGATCCTGCGCAGGTAGCCGCGCGCCCCGAATCACCTCAAGTGGTTCCTGGAACGAGGTCAGGAACCCCGAAAAGATGAGGCCTATCCGACGAAGTGAGCTTCCAGAACGCTCAAAAACTCCGGAAATATCGATCTGTTGTCGCGGCGCCGCAGAGGATTCAGGAGATAGGTTCGCCGTGATGTCATGCATCTGCTTCGAAAAATCATCAGTGATTCGACACAGCTCCTTAATCACCTCCAGATCGGTCGCGTTCTGTGGCTCGTCTCGCTCAGTTACCACTTCACATGTTATCTCCGAGAGCAGCCGGCTGAGTCGGCGTGGACTAATCGGTTTTGTAATGATGTGGTCGATCCCAGAGGCGCGCATTCTTGTGCATTCCTCTGGAAAAGCATATGCAGTTACGGCGATAATCGGCAGCTTTTTGATCCTACTATGTTCCTTTTCTAGGTCGCGTACATGCTGAGCCGCTGTGAGCCCATCCATGACCGGCATCTGGATGTCTGTCATAACCACGTCCAGCGACCTGCGCCCATGCTCTGCGTCCTGAGCTGACTGGATAATTCGGTCGAGCATCTGCTGCCCATTCTCCACTACCTCCACGGAGTGTCCCGCTTCCTCAAGGAGAGTTTTTAAGATTATTCGGTTCGTGGCGGCGTCATCAGCGATTAGGATCCTGAGTTGATGGTCTGATTTCTCTTGCTCGTCATCGTCTACTGATAGCGGTATCGACGGTGAGAGTTTGCCAGCGGCTATCATCAGCAGATCGAGAGCGCTCATGGGTTTGTGGGTCACAAAGAAGGTGTCATACCTACCAAAGCGCTCTGTGCCGGCCATCTCAGATGGGCGCGCAGCCATTACCACCGGAATGTTATGGTGTGCCGATAATTTAAGGAGTGGCGAGATCTCGTCAGCTAATAAGTCGCTTGTCGTAGAGATATGAATAAGATCGAAAGATTCAATAGATTCCATGATGAGCTGGATCGCCTGGGCGTGATCCCAGTAAAAATTTCGCACCGTCCATCCGTATCGATCGAGGCCCTCTGAGAGAAGCTCACATGCGGTAGTCCTCTCGCTGAGAACCGCTACAGTGGATCCACTCGTAAGGGCGTTGGGACGCTCTTTACGTTTAATCGAGGGAGACTCGAAGGGGGCTTCAACGGCAAAAGTGGATCCCTGTCCTAGAATGCTGCGAGCCGCGACGCTACCTCCCATTTGTTCAACCACCTGTTTCACGATAGCTAATCCTAGCCCCGTCCCAGCGTACAAGCGCGCGGTGCTCTCGTCAGCTTGAGTGAACGGATTGAAGATGTCAGCGAGGCGGTCGGCCGGAATGCCGATGCCGCTGTCCTTCACCTGGAATCGAATGCCGATGCGATCGCGATCCTTGGCGGGAAATGTGCTAACCAAGAGCGAAACGTGTCCTTGGCTGGTAAATTTAAACGCGTTTCCCACGAGGTTCGTAAGAACATTCTTTAATCGGAGAGGATCCCCAATCAGCCTATCAGGGACTTGCGGCGAGATGTCCCAGCACAGCTCCACATTCGGCTTCTCTTCGAAGCGCGGGATCAGATGAGCAACCGTGGTACGGATAGTTTCATGAAGACTAAACTCGACACGCTCGAGCGAGAGGCTTCCGGTCTCCATTTTTGAGAAATCAAGGATTTCGTTGATAGTTTCAAGGAGCCCTTTGGCGGCGTCCTGCGCCATTTGAATATAGGTGCGTCTCCCTGAATTGGGCTCCTGCTTCATCAAGATGCGTAGCATCCCCGTGATGGCATGGATCGGTGTTCGAAGTTCATGGGATACTTTGGCGATAAAAAGTGATTTCCCCCCATTTGCTCTCTCAGCCTCGTCTCGAGCCGTTAACATGTCCTGGTACGAGCGTTGGGTGCCCTCAAGTAGCCTGTTCACCGCGTTGGTCAGGGCACCGATTTCATCGCTGCCGCCCAAGGGCGCTCGGACGCTAAGATCATGGGTTCGCGATATCGTGGATAGCAGATTGGAAAGCCTTCGGATGGGATACAAAAGCGCGCGGTTAATAAAAGCGAGAATAAGAAGGTTTGAGAGCAACAAAGAGCCCGCCACTACCATAAGCGTATTCTGAGTGACGCGCGTCCCGTTCGTAATGATATCGCGCGGAGAGGTGAGCGAAAGTCGAATGAGAGGAGAGCCTTCGAGATCAGTGATGACTGCGGATGAGGTGAGCAGGTCGCTCTCAGAGCTTTCGAAAGCAATTGGTTCGAAGCGATACTGTGAATCACGAGCCATCCCATGCGGGATATATTCAAGGATAGGCCGGCCATGGGACTGATAGCTACTCGGAGGAAGATTTTTCAAAAGATCAGCTTGTATTTCGGGTGATACACCGCGCACGAGAATAAGAGTTCCCAGGTTCTCGCTCTTCGATGATGGGTCTAGGATAGGGGAGAAGGCAATAATGGCTGGTGCCTCGGCTATCCTCGCGAATCCCGAGTTCGCGCCCCGTAAAGGCGATGTCTGCGCGCTTTGTAGCGCGGGAATCGAGAGGATTGCACTCTCTCTCTCGAGCGCGATCGGGCTAAACGAGGGAGCAGAACCATCAAGGTGCCCCGTAAACACAACCCGTCCCCCAGGATCAAGAATGAGCAGGTCATCGAATTCAAATGGCTGGCGTTCGAGATGGCTTCTCACCATCGGATTAACCGTATTTGTGGTGGGATCAACAAGATTGGAGGTATGGCTCCACTCTTCAGCTCGACGTTGGAGGTCGCGCGCAAGGTCCTGGGTGTCCGAAACGAGTTTCGACAGATTGTTTTCAGCGATATACATCTCCGCCGAGCTTAACGTAGGGGCTATCTCCCGCACGAGAACGGCATGCATGATGGCTACAAGGGCCAGAAAGATTAAGGTAATGGTGGCGGATGTCTTAAATTTTAAACCCATGCTGCTACGTAGCTCTTCCTACCTTAGGAGTCGGCTGATTGGTGGTTTTTCTTGATATCGATTTAGGCGGTTGCTTACAGACTCAACTAATTGATCCTACGGGATAATGAGGGGCTACTGGGGTACTAGAAGCGCGCTCGGATATCGTGGGACTCTCGAGCCATGATAGTCCGGCGCGCTGCCTCTACCGACGCGTCCGTGAGCGCGACACAATCGGGGATACCTTGATTATGGCTGAAGTGGCGGAGCCGTCTTCGGTCGACGCATAGACCTCCACGCCTTTGTTTTTAAGGCTCTTCGAAGAGATTTTGAAGCTAAACTTTCCATTCGAATCTGAGCTGGTGGTCGCTACAAGCTGCTCCTTAATGTAAAGCTCAATCACTTCGTTCGCCACACCACTTCCATCTGGAGCTATGAGACTACCGGTAAACTTTATGGAACGGGTATTTGATGTCCGTTGGCGACGAATCGTAAGAGACCATGACAGTGGATTCTGTGGCTGATTGAGATCGGGGCTGGGTGCTGGCGCATCAGAACGATCAACGATCGCAAGGGACATACAGCGCGCATTGTTAGAGATGAAAGATTTAATCTCTCTCTTACTTACGTCGGAGAATCGATGTGAGGGCGGAACCGAAATGCTAGGGTACATGATCGACGACCTGTCGGCGGTGTCGTGGTACGCCCCAAAATTGTGGGACAGCTCATGGGTGAAAATGCCGGCAGTGGTATCGTAGAGATAGTATTGGGTTACCCCATAGGCAAGTTGAGGAGAGGCGCACACGGCTCCGATATACGCTACTCCGAGCGTGTTGCCGTCGAAATCTCTACCAGAGAACAGGTGTTTTACGTCGACTGATGTAGCGAAGGATTCAGGAGTGTCAGATAAATTAGTTGGGTTTTCTGGATTGCCGACAAACTGGCTCAAAAGAAAACTCGCGTTCGTGGCGTCATAGGGAGAGCTATCAGTATATGTGTGTTGTTTTGCGACGTGGAACGTGATGCCGAAATTCCGGAAAAATATAGCCTCCGCTGAATTGATGATTCGAGCTATCTCGGCGTTGCTCTCGGTGCCAAAGCGGGCGAACCACTCAGGGTCAGCGTCGGTGCTTAAGGTCACAACGCGTGATAGAGCGGTGGCCTGGGCCGACACTTCCTGCCCAATCGCATGGGTAATATGGTGCTCCATCTGACGCTCTCCGTGGATGTCCTCCACCGAGGAGTCGCATCCTCCTCTCTTGAGAGCGGTAGCTGGAAGGCTCGATACGTGAACTTCACTGGCGGAGCCTGCGCGGAGCTTGGTGTGGAGAGTATAGAGTCGTTGGCGTCCTTTGCTACCCTTTGCTCTGCCAAGAAATGAGAGCCTCAGCTTATTGTTTATAACTGAAAGGGCAGTTGGCTGCAGCCTAGCCGAGGAGGTTTTTCCGATACTACCGCCAATTGAAATTAAACCTTGAAGCAGGGTTGGGTTCAGCGTATCAGAGACCTCCCTCCCATTGATCCGAAATGCTTTTGGGCTGTTTATGTTTCGTTTTACAGCCAAGCGGATATCAACGATTCCCTGGCCGCGAATACGAGCCTTGACATGCACTGGAGAGATAGCCTCTCGTTCTGGCGTGGAGGCCTGAGATAGTGCGAGGGTAGAGAGAGTCGGCTCAAGGATCTGGGCCAGATTTTTGATCTCTACAGCTGCTCTGTAAGGATTCCGCTCCTCAGCAAGCGCCATCCGCGTACTAGCGCTGGCAGAAAGACTTGCGAAAAAAAGTCCAAGAATTGCGTAGTATGCGAATTTCCTGGAGCGTGGACGATATTCCATGCCCGCTTCCATTCGAGAATCATGCCAAGCTGTGCGGGGGGTGTGCTGCGCTAATGAAATCAGCCCACTGAGCGCACGATAATAGTTCCACGGTGCTTTTCAAAAACGGGGAGGGAAGTGCGCTTCCCGAGCCGATCATTTTCTGCGCGGCAGTGAGGAGTCTTGTGGGAAAATTCGCTACGAAGAAAACCCATGCTCAGGTGCCGGGTATTCGCCTGTTTTGACCTCATAAATAAAACGAGCTATCGCGCCGCGAATGCTAGTCTGTCCATGCATGAAATTCTTGGCGAAGCGCGGTCGTCGTCCTGGGGTGATATCCAGGATGTCATGAAGTACCAAGACCTGGCCGGTTGTATGCGGACCTGCTCCTATCCCGATCGTTGGGATGGTGAGGGAATCTGTTACACGCTGGCCAAGAGGCGAGGGGATCAGCTCGAGTACTAACATCTGCGCTCCAGCGCTCTCAAGGGCCTTGGCGTCGGCGAGCAGGTGATTTGCGGCGCTTTCGTCTCGTCCCTGTACCTTGTATCCACCGAGCGAATGCACCGATTGGGGAGTGAGTCCGAGGTGTCCACACACCGGTATTCCACGCTCAGTTAGAAATTTAATGGTTGGAGCGAGCCAGGCGCCTCCTTCAAGCTTCACCATCTGAGCGCCCGCAGCCATAAGGATGGCCGCGTTCTTATAAGCTTGAGCGGGAGATTCCTGGTAGCTTCCAAATGGCATATCGCCAATAATCCAAGCGCTTGAGTTTCCTCGGGCCACGCATCGAGTGTGGTATGCCATGTCTTCGATCGTTACAGGAATAGTTGATTGGTGGCCCTGGAGTACCATCCCGAGGGAGTCGCCCACCAGGAGCACATCAACCCCGCAATCATCGAGGAGTGCCGCAAACGCGGCGTCATAGCACGTGAGCATGGTAATGCGATCAAGGGAGGCCCGACGGCAGCGCAGATCAGAGATCGTGATTTTTCTTTTTGGTGAGCTCTCTTTGTCTGTCATGCTGCTACTCTCTGCCGTGAGGAGTATAGCAGTATAACCTCTGGGCGAGTAAAGCCAGCGCGGAGCCTCGGGTTAGCTCGCAATTCCTTCGGCTTGCCAAAACGGTGCGTTGTTCAACCAACGTTCGCTACCTTGGTGGGGGTCGCCGGTGCTTCCGAAGTGACCGGGTTGTTTGAGGTCTCCCACAGCAGGTAGGTATAACCACTTAGACTCTCTTTGTAGCGCGACATGAACTTGGCAGATTCCTCCGCGCTCATCGTTCCGCTATGCACGGCTCTGTCTATCAAGGTATGAATGCCGTTCAAGAGATCGTCACCACTGTACTGTACGTATCCGAGAACTTCCTTGATAGTATCGCCCTCAACGATTGACGTAATTCTCGCCTGTCCTGAATCATCTACTTCAACGTGGACGGCGTTAGTGTCCCCGAAAAGATTGTGTAGGTTTCCTAAACACTCTTGGTAGGCTCCTACCAAAAATATGCCAATGTAATAGGGCTGATCTGGTTTAAAGGGATGCAGATCAAGGTGTCGTCGAACGCCGTGAAGATCGATAAATTTATCGATTTTTCCATCGCTATCGCAGGTGAGATCCGCGATTACGGCTCGTCGAGTCGGTTCCGTGGTCAGCCGATGGATCGGCATGATCGGGAAGAGCTGCTCAATAGCCCAGTGATCAAGAATCGACTGAAACACCGAGAAGTTGCAAAAATACGTATCCTTAAGCATCCCCTCTAAGGTCTCGAAATCCTCAGGGACATGCTTCAACTCTTTCTTGAGGGTATTGATCCGAGTGAAGAGGAATCGCAAGGCTCGCTCCGCGTAGGCTCGTTCCTCAAGAGTTATGTTGCCCTGGATGAATCGTTGCAGAAACTCATCTCGGAGCGCTTGCGCGTCGTTGAAAGTTTCGTGACAGTTCTTGAGGCTTAAATCTCGGTAGAGCAAGTTGAGTTCCCGCAGTTTGTCGTCATCTGTCGGGGCGGCCTCGAGCGTGGCGGGTGGCTCAGGAACTTCAGCGACATCCATTACCTCGGTGATGAGTACCGCGTGATGGGCAGTCAAAGCCCGGCCCGACTCACTGATGATATTCGGATGTGGAGTGCCTGACTCATCGCATGCCGTCGTTATCTCCCACACGACATCCCGCGCGTACTGGTCGGTCGTATAGTTCATTGAGGATTCGAAGTTTGTGCGACTTCCATCATAGTCAACGCCAAGTCCTCCTCCTACGTCGAGAAACTCGATTGACGGGCACATGCGATACAGCTCTGTATAGACCCGCGATGCCTCGCGCATGCCCTTCTTGATCGCGTTAATCGAGGTGATCTGGCTTCCCATGTGGAAGTGTAACAACTTGACGCAATTCTCCAGGCCGCGAGCCTTGAGTTGCTTGATCGCTTCAACGATTTCATAGAGCGCTAAACCGAACTTAGCGTTCTCTCCGGCCGAGCCAGCCCAGCGTCCCGCCCCTCGATTGGAGGGGTTCATGCGTAAGCCGATCTCTGGAACTACGCCAACAGCCTCGCTCGCTCGAATGATGGTGTCGAGCTCATAGAACTGCTCGACCGTGATGATTGGGCGCAGCCCCAGTTTGCTCGACATCAGGGCGAGCTCAATAAACTGATAGTCTTTATATCCGTTGCAGAGCAATAAACCGTTGGGGAGATCGTGTGTAGCAAGAACGGCTAGGAGCTCAGGTTTGCTGCCTACCTCTAGTCCGATGCCGTGTCCGTTCGCGGCCCTCTTGATACTCTCAACGACTTGTCGTTGTTGGTTTACCTTTACTGGATAGGTCAAGGTGTAGTTGCCCCTGTAATCACACTCGGCGATCGCCTTGTGAAAGGAGTTGTAGACCCCCTGAGCCCGCTGACGCAGGATGCCGTCAAATCGGATCAGGTGAGGGGGCTTCACGCCACGGCGCACGAGGTCCTCGACAATATTGTGGAGATCGATAGGAGGGCGGTTAGCATCAGGTAGAACCTCGACATTGCCGCGCTCATTAACCTTGAAGAAACCAGCGCCCCAACCGTCGATACGATATTGCTCTGTGCTCTTCGTGATATCCCATACGCCCATAGTTATCGATCCTTGTTGTGTTAGACGTGAGTTTTGAGATGGCTGGTGTTCGCAACACAAACGCGATCCATCGACCGGACGCCGGAGTTGCTCCGAGTATCGAGCCCAGATAGTAGCGCATGCGTGATTCGACGAGGACACCCAGGTACAGAGTTCATTAGTTTCAGAAGCTCACGCCAGTAACAGTACACGTTTGTTATCACCATCTCCGAGGAGATCTGGTCCCCGCGTCCTTTGGTCGCGAGGATGCCCTTTCCCTACAGAGGGGGTCGTCACAGGACAGGCATGCCCGCCTTGTAAACAACTGATAATATGCGGAATGAATCACCTAAGCAAAAATTTAGCAATAGGTTGGGTGCTCCCCTATCTCCGGTGCCCTCCCATAGCGCGATCGGAGTGGGGGTGAAGGGGGCAGAGGGGAATTGAGAATACAACGGCGGTCCCCTCCCGTTCCTTGCTTAGGATTTTGAGCTCTCCACCGTGTAACCGGGCGATCTGGTCGGCGATTGAGAGCCCCAGGCCAGAGCCGCTTGCATGAGAAGTCGCCTGAGCCCCCCGGAAGAAGCTGCTTTTGACCTTGTCGAGCTCAGATTGCGGTATTCCGATCCCGGAGTCCGTAATCGTGCAGCGAATGTCTGATTTACTTGCTGAAATTACGACCTGAATTCTACCCCGCGCCGGTGTGTAACGGATGGCGTTCTCAAGGATATTTCTGAAAAGGCGCTCAAGAAGCTGAGCATTACCGTAGCCAATAGGGAGGCAGGGAGGGATCTCGCAGTCGACTGTCAGCGCCTTTTGGTCAAAAGACGGTTGCGCCGCGAGAAGTGCCTCCATCACCAAATCAGCTACTGAGATGGGGTCCATGCTAACCGTTTGGTCCTGCGCCTCAATTTTAGAGATCTGATGAAGGTCGTTTACCAGCCCAGTGGCTGAGCGAGTGCTTCGAAGTGCCACTGAGAGGTACTTCTCTTTGTCCTGTGGGGATAGTCGTGAATCTTTCTCAATAATCGTCTCTAAGTAGCCCTGGATAGCGGTGAGTGGTCCGCGGAGGTCGTGTGATATAGCCGCGAGCGATGAGTTTACCGAGGTGTGGTAGCGATGTACGCCACGTAGTAACACGCCCGCGAGGATCGCTACCGCCAGGGTGATGATACTTGCTGAGAGGAGTGTCCACTGAAAGCCAAAAAGAGAGAATGATTGAGAGAGGAGTGATGCGGGGCTTAGCACCACGTAGAGATAGAACGTACCGCCGCCGAGCCTGAGTGTAGCCACCGAGATCGGCTTGGGCTCCGTTATCTGATGAGGGTCATCTCCCAAGATAACGTTGGGATGATCGGTGTTCTCTAGCGCTGCCGAGATTGGCTTAACGTCCACGAATGGTAGGATTACACGACCATAACTCTTCGGGGAGTACTTGAGAATCCCGTGTTCATCAACGATGTAAAGACGGACCGATGGATTCATCGAAGCGAGGTCTTGAAGCTTAGCGGCGACTGTTTCACTTGGCGCCTCCTCGCTAAACACTCGTAATCGGTCGGCGAATCGGAATGCGACTCTGAAATTAGCCGATGATTCGGCCTGAGTAACGGCGTGCTGGGAGATGTGGAGCATCGACCAGGCGCTGAAAGCTATCGCGCCTACGCCGATCAAGAACGCGAGTACGAGGTTTGTGCGAGAGACGCAACGACTCGACCGCCTCAAGAGGGAGGAGAGCGTTGTAAGAGCCGTCCGACACTTCGTGACTACAGTCATGCTGCCTTTGCTTGAGCGTGATTACACGCCGGTTGCGCAAACCGATAGCCGACCCCCCAGACGGTTTGAATGAATTGAGGAGCGCTGGCGGATTTTTCAATCTTGGCGCGAAGTCTATTGATGTGCGTATTCACCGTATGCTCATAGGCGTTGGAGGTGTAACCCCACACGGCGTTAAGGAGCTGTTCGCGCGAAAAAGCTCTGCCTGGGTGGGTGGCCATATACAGCAAGAGCTCAAACTCAGTGCTTGTGAGGTCGACTAAATGACCGTCAATCCTAACCTCACGGCTAGTTTTATTAA
>JAFMIS010000049.1 GCA_017853915.1 bacterium | reverse complement strand
ACCCGGGCGCCCTCCAATGTTGACCATGAAACGCGGCGATTTCCGTACGCGTAATACCCGGCGCCCGACCCGGGCGCCCTCCAATGTTGGCCATGAAATGCGGCGATTTCCGTACGCGTAATGCCCGGCGCCCGACCCGGGCGCCCTCCAATGTTGACCATGAAATGCGGCGATCTCAGTGCGCGTAATGCCCGGCGCCCGACCCGGGCGCCCTCCAATGTTGACCATGAAACGCGGCGATTTCCGTACGCGTAATGCCCGGCGCCTGCGCCTATTCGATACACGAATACACATCCAAGATTTGGAGGGCGCCCGGGTCGGGCGCCGTTGGCATCGAATAACGAGAGCTTCAACTCTCCTGACACGAGCAAAAGAGGTTGCGATCGCCGTACACCCCATCGATCCGGCCTACCGCCGGCCAGAATTTATTATCCCTCGTCCACGCTGCCGGAAACGCCGCGACCTCTCGGGAATACGGCTTATCCCATGTGTCACTCGTTACATCCGAGGCTGTGTGTGGGGCGTTCTTGAGCGGATTATTGCTCCGATCGTAGGCGCCCGTCGCGACTTTTCGCGCCTCTTCTCGAATCATCGAAAGTGCCTCGCAGAAGCGGTCAAGCTCGGCCTTGGACTCACTCTCGGTTGGCTCCACCATGAGCGTTCCAGCGACCGGCCATGACACGGTCGGGGCGTGAAACCCGTAATCCATCAAACGCTTCGCTACGTCCTCAACCTCTATACCCGCCTCACTCTTGAGGGCGTTTAGATTCAAAATACACTCGTGCGCGACAAAACCTGACGCGCCTTTGTAGTACACGGGATAATCCGTCTCCAGCTTTCGTGCCACGTAATTCGCGGAGAGGATAGCAACTTTTGTGGCCTCGGTTAAACCATCGCCACCCATCATCGCGAGATACATCCACGAGATCGGCAATATGCTTGCTGAACCCCACGGAGCCGCTGAGATCGGACCAACACCGCGCGCGTGTCCAACATCCACAACTGGGTGATTTGGCAAAAATGGCGCCAAGTGCTTCGCGCAACAGATCGGCCCCATGCCCGGTCCACCACCACCGTGCGGAATGCAAAACGTCTTGTGTAGATTGATGTGGCACACATCAGCGCCGAATTGCCCCGGTTTCACCAGCCCTACTAAAGCATTAAGGTTCGCGCCATCGAGGTACACCTGGCCGCCGTGAGCGTGCACGATCTCACACGCTTTGCGTATACCCTCCTCAAACACGCCGTGCGTTGAAGGATAGGTCACCATAAGAGCGGCGAGTCGGTCGCTATACTCGACCGCCTTCTTTTCTAAATCGGCGAGGTCGACATTTCCAAGCGAATCACACGCGACTCCCACCACCTCCATACCGGCCATCGCGGCGCTGGCTGGATTCGTTCCGTGCGCCGATTTAGGAATGAGGCACACAGTGCGCTTGGAATCTTGGCGGCTTCGGTGATACGCCTGAATCACAACCAGGCCAGCGTACTCACCCTGAGAACCGGCGTTTGGCTGCAACGAGCACCCATCAAAGCCGGTGATTTCACACAGCGAGCGCTCAAGGTCAGCAAAGAGCGTCTCGTATCCGTGGCGATGCGCGCGCGGCGCGAATGGATGAATTCCACCGAACTCACTCCATGTAACGGGAATCATCTCCGACGTAGCGTTAAGCTTCATCGTACATGAACCGAGTGGAATCATTGAAAAAGCAAGCGAGAGATCTCGCGACTCAAGCTTTCGCGCGTAGCGCAAGAACTCAGTCTCTGAGTGATACGAGTTAAACACCTTGTGTCGTAAATAATCCTCTCCCCGCGTGACGGCCGCTGGAATTCGAGTCGTAGCGCTTGAAAGAGCTTTCGCGAACTCGGCCTCGGATACCGAGACACCGAATGCGGCCAGTAGCGCCACAACATCGTCAATTCCCTTGGCCTCGTCAAAACTAACCGCGACTCGAGTATCGGAAACAACTCGAACAAGCAGTCCACTTTTCTCGGCTTTTTCCGCTATTTTTTGGGCATTTTTTGAGCCCACCTCAAGCGTTAGCGTATCGAAATAATGTTCGCAGACGACGCGCGCTCCCGCCTTAGTAACCAACGAAGCGAAGGTCGCGGCGAGCTGATGAACTCGATCAGCGATCGCTCGTAGCCCTCTCGGGCCATGATAGACGGCGTACATGCTCGCCATAACGGCGAGAAGCACCTGCGCTGTGCAGATATTACTGGTCGCTTTCTCGCGACGGATGTGCTGCTCACGGGTTTGCAGCGAGAGTCTTAAAGCTGGCTTGCCACGTGAGTCTCGCGATACTCCGACGAGGCGTCCTGGCATGCTACGTTTATACTCATCACGCGTGGCGAAAAACGCCGCGTGCGGTCCACCGAAGCCCATCGGCACCCCAAAACGCTGCGCGGACCCAACAACGATATCAGCTCCCATGCTACCAGGAGATTTCATCAGACACAGCGCCAAGAGATCTGTCGCGACCGTAACAAGCGCGCCGGCCTCGTGCGCGCGGGCACATAGTTGAGTGAGGTCCCCCAGCTCGCCATAGGTGTCAGGGTTCTGCACAAGACACCCGACCGTATCGCTCGTAAAAGTGAACGCGGCGGGCTTGGCGACTATAACCTTAACACCGAGCGCCTCAGCGCGTGTCGTAACGACCCCAAGAGTCTGAGGATGCACAGAATCAGAGACCAGGAACTCTCGAGTTGCTCCGTCACCGCTTGATTTGTTTGAAACCGCGAGCGACATCGCCATCGCCTCAGCCGCGGCCGTACCCTCATCGAGGAGAGACGCGTTCGCGATCGGAAGCCCGGTCAGATCGATCACGACCGTTTGGAAGTTAAGAATTGCCTCTAAGCGCCCCTGGGCAATCTCGGCTTGATAGGGCGTGTACTGAGTATACCAACCTGGGTTCTCCAGGATATTTCGCGCTATCACGGGAGGCGTAATCGTATCGTAGTATCCCATGCCGATAAACGAGCGCGCGACCGTATTGCGCTCAGCGATAGCGCGAAGGCGCAGGAGCGCCTCATACTCACCAACCGCGGCCGGAAAGGCGGAGAGCGCTAAGGGCTGCTTCGACCGCACACCGCTCGGCACCACAGAATCGATCAGAGCATCAAGGGACTTG
Source organism: bacterium (assembly GCA_017853915.1). Taxonomy (GTDB): domain Bacteria; phylum Bdellovibrionota_C; class UBA2361; order UBA2361; family OMII01; genus OMII01. The sequence goes on along the minus strand of JAFMIS010000049.1, from coordinate 7,305 downwards.
ACGCCAAGAAACGCCAGCATCTCGGCGATCTCCTGCTGCGTAGGTCCAATGTGTCGGGAAGAAAATTGTGACGTACCAAAACCTCTTCGCGCGCTCATATTCGTCTCACGTATCTCTGTGTGGTGTAAGTCTTCAGCCAACATTCCATACCTCTCGACAGATCTATTTACCTACCAAGCTCTTGTACTGATCAGCCGACATAAGCTGCTCTACCTCAGCCGCTTGAATGTTCGAGAGTTTCACGATCCAGCCGTCTGAGTACGGCGTCTTATTAATTAGGCCGGGGTCAGCACTCAACGCGTCATTGACAGCCGCTACAGTGCCAGTGAGGGGGGAGTAAACATCTGAAGCGGCTTTTGTCGATTCGACAACACACATCGTGGCGTGCGCGGCGACCGACTTCCCAACCGCGGGAAGATCAACAAACACGAGATCTCCAAGCTCAGCCTGAGCGAACTCGGTGATCCCAACCACCGCGGTATCTCCCTCCAGGCGCACCCACTCGTGATCCTTGGTGTATTTGCAGTTTTGTGGAAACTCCATAGTTGATCCTCCTTACACTTTTGTTCGTTTATAAAATGGAAGCGGCACAATACGCCCCTGAATAGCCCTGCCTCGCACGGAAACAGCGATGCGCGCATCCGTAGCCGCGTGGTCACTCGATACCAACGCCATGCCCAGCGCTTTCTGAACAGTGGGAGTCTTAGTGCCACTGGTTACAATTCCGATCTCCCGCTGTGATGATGGATCAACCACCGGATCACCCTGTCGCGCGATTCCGGCGTCATCAAGAACAAAGCCTATGAGCTTGCGCGCGACACCACGCTCTTTCTCCGCCAGCAACGCGGCCCGTCCGATAAAGTCGCCCTTATCAAGCTTTACGATCCAGCCCAGACCACTCTCGAGCGCCGAAATGTCCGTGCCGAGCTCATGGCCATGAAGCGGATACGCTGCTTCAAGTCTTAGCGAGTCTCGAGCTCCGAGCCCACACGGAAGGGCGCCATAGCTCTCGCCGTGCTCCAACAAGAGGCGCCACAGGTCAACCACACGCTCGCTTTTTACGAATATCTCGCATCCATCTTCGCCGGTGTACCCGGTACGCGCGAATATCATGCTCGTGCCGAGAAGCTCCGCTTCGATGAAATGAAATGGCTTTACTGCTCTCAGGTCAACGCTCTTCACGAGGGGTGCAAGAAGATCGATCGCCTTCGGTCCTTGAACGGCGATCTGTCCATAGTCGGCGCTCGCGTTCGTGATGGTGGCGGTGGTGGGATTGTGTTGCGTCAGCCACGCGAAATCAGCATCGGCATTTGACGCGTTCACGCACAGCAAAAATCGCTCAGGCGAGAATCGATACACGATGATGTCATCAATGACTCCGCCCGATTCATTCAGAATCGCGCTATACTGGGCTTTTCCATCAACCAGCGCCGCGACCCGGTTGCAGGTGAGGTACTCGAGCGCTTGTTCGGCGTCACTGCCTGTCACCCAGATCTCACCCATGTGGCTCACATCAAAGAGGCCGACCCGCTCGCGTACATTAACGTGTTCAGCTATCACACCGCTGTACTGAACCGGCATCTCCCAGCCAGCAAACGGGACCATCTTACCACCGAGCCGGATGTGTTCTTCGTAAAGGGGAGTTCTCTTCATACCGCTTCGTTGTTTCTCCGCAGAAAATTATCCACTGTGTTCGACATCAACATCGCGACCGTCATCGGACCAACACCTCCTGGAACTGGGGTGATAGCTGAGGCGACGGGAGCGACATCATCATAGTCGACATCACCCACGAGTTTGCCCTCCGCTGTGCGGTTAATTCCTACATCCAACACAATTGCTCCTGGGCGCACCCACTCCTTTTTTACAAGCTTCGGGACACCAACCGCCGCGACAACGATATCCGCGTCACGGCACACAGCCGGGAGATCGGAAGTTCTCGAGTGCGCGAATGTGACCGTGGCGTTTCTTTCAAGAAGGAGAAATCCCATCGGTTTTCCAACCAGTTGAGAACGTCCTATCACAACAGCTTTTTTGCCCGCGAGCGACGCAGCCGGAATATCGGCCAGGGTTATTTCTTCTGATAATTCCACCGAGCACAGAGCGAGATCGAGCATCGTCATCACACCGAGAGGAGTGCATGGCCGAGGCGCAGGAAGCCCCTGCAGCAGCAGCCCCTGATTCAGCGGATGAAGCCCATCGGCGTCTTTCTCGGGGGCTATCATGCGGGTGAAACGCGCTCCGTCGAGAGGCTTCGGCAGCGGCAACTGGAGAAGGATGCCGTCAACGTTATCATCGAGGTTGTAACGCCGAATTATCTCGATCAGGTCGTTCTCTGAGATGGTGCTGGGAAGATTGGCATCGAATGTTTGAATTCCACACTCTTTGGCGAAGCGGTGCTTAGCAGCGACGTAGGTTTTCGATGCTGGATTCTCTCCGACAAGGATCACGGCCAAACCGGGAACACGTCCGACACGAGAGCTGACAGTGGTTATCTTTTTTGAAAGTGTGCGCGCGACAGCGTGCGAGAGTTTCTTGCCATCCAGAATTTTTGGCGGGTGGGTCATGATAGGTCCGATGAAACCTTACGTATGCCCATCACACACGGCAGCCTAAGCGCACCACCGAATCACTGCCCTGCATGATGCGCTCCCGGTTATAGTAAACCGTCGGGGGCGTGTAAACGGTTGGAACAATTAATATCTGGCCAGCCGTGAGCCCCTGCTCGCCTTTGGGTGCGATGATCCTGTAGTTGGGTGGCACCTTCTGGGCCTCGAACGAGCCACTTGGCTCTTCTGATAACATTTCTGCATGCTGCCTGACCGCGGATGGCGTAGCATGGAGGAATCGGGTGTACTCTCCATCGCTGGGTAAATAGGCTTTAAGGAATTCTATGCAGATCGGCGTTCCACGAGAACGAAAAACGCTTGAGAAGCGAGTGGCTATCACCCCAGATGGGGCTAAGAAGCTAATCTCGTTAGGGCACCCGGTGTGTATCGAGAGCGGAGCTGGCGTTGGCTCCTCTTTCTCAGACGATGACTATCGCTCTGCGGGATGCACTATCCTGAATAGTTTGGCCGATGTCTGGAACAGGGCTGAGCTGTTGGTAAAGGTTAAGGAGCCGGACGACTCAGAGTTTGCCCTGTTTAGACCGTCCCTGGTTCTCTTCGATTTTCTACACCTTGCGAGCCTACCTAAGGTAGCTCAGGCCCTACTCGATAAAAAAGTAACAGCGTTTGCATATGAAACCCTCCGCTCCACAGATGGGAGACTCCCCCTTCTTGAGCCGATGAGTGAGGTTGCAGGCAAGCTCTCTATTCTTAATGGAGCTTTCTATTTGCTATCTCAGAATGGGGGCCGCGGCGTCTTGATGGGTGGAGCGGCTGGCGCTCCTCCGGCTCGGGTGGTTGTGGTTGGAGCCGGCATCGCCGGACACGCCGCCTGCGCCAGCGCGGTGGGACTCGGGGCCAACGTCACCATTGTGGATATCAACAAAGACAAGCTCGCTGCAATCGAGAAGGAGTTCGGCCACAGAGTGACGACTGTTATTTCAACCCCGGATTCCCTTCGCGACGCATGCCGAGGAGCGGACTTATTAATCGGAGCAGTACTCATTCCAGGGGCCGCGACTCCTCGCATTATCACCCGCGAAATGATTCGCTCCCTCGGAGAGAGGGCTGTCTTTGTTGATATTAGCATCGATCAGGGAGGATGCGCGGAGACGAGCAAGCCGACAAATCTGGACAATCCCGTGTACGAGGTAGATGGTGTGATCCATTACGGTGTGTGCAACATGCCAGCTCAAACGCCCCGCACGTCAACGATGGCGCTAGCCGCCGCGACTCTGCCCTACATAATCAAATTAGCGACCGAGGGTCCCGTCAAGGCGACTCAATCACCAGAGATGCGTCATGCCCTGACATGCAAGGATGGAGAATTAACCAACGAACTCACCGCTCAAGCGTTATCGCGCGCGCTGTCGTAGCCGCCACGATAGCCTGTGTTATTTCGGCACAGATTTTTGTCACTCACTTTTGGGTATCATGAAGGCCGGATCCCCAAGATCGACATGGTCGCAGTCTCTTCCATCTCCAGCGTTTGAGATGTGGACGCGCAATGATGTGACGTTCGGAATAGGGATCGATATGAAGATCGGATTAGCCTCAGCATACAGCACCGGAGATTCATAGAGACGGGTGCCATCTTGATCGCTAAGAACAACTTGTGCGGAACCCTTCGCGCAGGTTTCCACGCCTGAGCTAATACCAACCCACGATTGAAATCCCTCGGAGTTATTCGGTACTTTATATACGAGGTCGGTCGTCGCGTGAGTTCCGATACCGTGGGGGAACCCGACATTACGCCACCGCACAGGTTGTCCGGAATACGAGCGGCCGATGTTCATAGGCGCGAAATCGTACGAGGCCTCAAGGGGGGTTAAATCACTAAGATACACTGGATTGTGACTAACAAAGTCCTGCGTCGCTGCAAGCGGAGGTGTAATAATTGAGGTATCGAGGCGCGTCACCTCACCAACCTGTGGATCAAGTTTCACATTGGCTTTTGTAACCAACCAATACGGCAGGTTTGATGCCCGACCCGTCCTGACTACATAGCCAGCATTTTGCAACTTAGCCGCAAGGATCTTGTAAGACCGACTAGGAACTAACATCGCGACGGCTCCTCGATCCACAACACGGGAAATTTTATCAACCATGACCGGAGCGTTATCGATCTCTCTATCCGTCAAAAAGTTGGCCATGTGATCTTCAAAAAAATCACTGGCCTGGCGGGTTCTCCTCAGCCTCGCAAAGAGCTCCATGTGTATGAGTGCCTCAATTTTATGGTCGATCTGAGACACCACCACTACAGGCCCAGAGATCGCTCTGAGAGTAGACACTATAGCCGTTTGCTGAAGCGATTCCTCCACTTGTGGTTGATACATATCCTGGGTGCGAGGCGCGATTCCACATATCATCGCCGCGAGAAATCCAAGACAGACAATAGTTCGTGGTACCCTACAGCGCCGCGCGATCTGAATGAACTCAGACAGTCCGGCCGTGATACATATCGAAAGAGGAACGATCAAGAAGATGGCACGATATGTGTCAACTCGAGTTGTAAAAAGTAAAGGAATGGCGCCAATAGTTCCGACGATGGCGCATGTAAATCCGACGTGGCGTCTGCCTCGTCGCCATAAACTCCAAAACCCTACTAAGAAGAACGGTAAAAGCACCGGGGCTATAATTTTGATTGCTGGCGGATCGTCACCGAAAGGAAACTGCGAGCGCGCCTCAAGCGACAAAGGGTCGAGCAATCTGACCAGCTGCGGTCCCGTGATTTTCTGAACGAGCGCGAAGCCAGCACGATACTGCTGCTCTTTGGACCAGGCTCCCTTGGGCAACCCAGGCGCAACCTCAGAAAAGATGCTCCCTCGCCACTCCTCACTGCGTACCATATCGATGAACTGCTCTCCACGAGCCCTTAGCAAGAAATAACTATGGCCGTGCCCAGTCTCAAAGGAGAAGATTATCCAGGAACTCAACACCACAACCAGCAAAACTCCTGCCTTGCGGAGGTAGCTTCCCCGAGAACAGAGAAGACAGAGTGGCAAAATCCCCAACAAGAGAAGAACACTGATGCGCGCCGGCGAGTAGCCTAGAGTCGAGACAAAGAGACTCAAAACCAAAAGCATCGCTGTTGAGATCTCATGGCGATCGATCAAGCGAAAAAAGAGGTAGAACGACACGACGAGCGGGAACATCGTGGCTGATATCGAACTCGCGTAGCGCCCGTATAGCAAAATTGCCTCGTTCAAGCCGAAGACAAGGATAGCCACGCAGGTAGCCACGGGCCCACAATATCTTCTGCAGATAAGCGCAAAAACCGCGATTGCTCCTAACATCCAGAAAACAGATATGGCTCGCAGAAATTCGATTGAGGGGCTCCACCAACTGGACGCGAGATACGCAGGCAATCCAAAAAGTAGTGACTGCTCACCTGAGCTTAAAACTCCATCGGCCCATAAAAGATACTCTTGAAGACCCGCCCGACTAGGCTTGCCGAGTCGCAACTGCTCAAGCAATCCCTCCAGGCTCGTTCCCTCCCAAGTAAGGAGCGTCGGAGAGAAGGATCCTAAGCGATACAGCAGGAGCGCCGCGATTGAAATAAATGACGTAATTCCCAGAGTTTTTAAGACACGAGGTGGGATGGGCTTCGGTTCGGGAGTTATTGGAGCGGGAGTTCGTGCGGCGGCGATACTCGCGATGGCGCAAGAGACTACCGCAAGCAACTGGAATCTCGGGTCTAGTAGAAACGCCGCGCTCCCTGCCCCGATCGCTACAACAGTCAGCAGCTCGGCCCGAGACACGGAGCGCCTCTGAAGCAAACCAAAGATAAGAACCAATAGACTGAGGCCGCCGCATAGAGCTGCCTCGAGCCAGATCCTCTCACTTACATCGACCAACCAAAACATGCCCTCGAATTTACTGCGGCCCCTGCTCGCGGTACACCCCAAGTTTTGTTTTGGCCAGTCTCCGAGGCCTACCCGGCGCCCGGGTCGGGCGCCGCAATATCGAGAGCACCATCAGCATCTCTGGTTCACGTCACATCCGGCGGCCGGACCGGCCGCCCTCCAAGGATATCGTGGTAACGCACGCCGCATCGTAGTACCGATTATGTATTGGATGGCGCCCGGGTCGGGCGCCGCAATGTCGCGATCACCATCAACATCTCTGGTTCACGTCACATCCGGCGGCCGGACCGGCCGCCCTCCAAAGACACCGTCGTAACGCCCGCCATATCGTGGCACCGATTATGTATTGGATGGCGCTGGAATATCGCGGATACCACCATGGCCATAAGGAACCATCGGGCAGCTATTTTTGGTCCTCACAAGGCTCGCAATCCTCTCTATCAAGGATCTTCGGGTCGTGCTAAAGCCAAGGAGACAACTAGAATGCAAGAATTGAGTTTTTGAGAACCCGCGCTATGAACGAACCGCGCATATTAAAATCGGGGATCGTAAACGTGACGTTTGGCTCTAACGTTACCATCGTTGAACCGAGCAATCTCTACGGATGCACCATCGGAGATAATTCATTCGTTGGGCCCTTCGTAGAAATACAAAAGGGCGCGGTTATCGGTAGTAATACAAGAATCCAGTCGCACACATTTATTTGCGAGGGCGTATCAATCGGCGATAACTGCTTCATTGCGCATGGCGTGATGTTCACCAACGATCGTTTCCGCAAGGGTGGGCCGGCTGGCAATCCAGCCCTGTGGGAAAAAACCACGATTGGCTCT
>JAFMIS010000048.1 GCA_017853915.1 bacterium | reverse complement strand
CAGACCATAGTTGATAATTTTGGAGCGTCGATCGGATCGATCCTATTATCACAGCAGGTCGGCATCTTGAAGAGAGTCTCGTACCCTTGTAAATAACGCGTGCTATGAGGCGGCTAGTGTTGCTGTGTTAAACGCGCGCGCTGGTCATCTAGATGTTTGAAGAATCTCTCCGTCTCCTCAGGCTGAGTGAGAGGTCTTCTGACGAACGTATCGTGCATTCCGACATAAAATTCGGCATGTAGCTGAATCTGAGCGCGCAATCGGGCGATACCCTCGCGGACCTGATGTTCACCAAAGCGTTCACTGATAGATACTTTGTCGCCGTCAATCGCAAACACTTTGTGGTGAAGAATCGTCTCAATCTTCTTCAAAGAACGCTCAACACAGCTGAGAAATGAGAGTTGCTTTAAAGTTGTGAAGGTTAATATGCGAGACTCAGAGGGATACTCAGCGGCAGGATCATCAACCAACTCCCCCATCCCGCGAGCTATCAGACGCATAAGTGGCTCCGAGACGCCTACAGTGACGAGAGCATCGTCGGAAAGTGGGCCATGCCTTTCAGCAAGCACCTGCGTCGCGGCCTCATCCACCGTCGCATCATAGCGCTGCGATTCAATCATTTTTTTAATTATGTGCGGATTTAAATGATACTGCGCTAAGAGCCCGCTCGCGTCGAAAAGATCAAATTTATTGATGTCGGGGCCTCGACCCGCTAGAAGCTTCTCTACGCACAGCTGCTCAGGCGGAATCATGGCGATTTTGTTGCCTGCCGGAGTGATAACCATGCGACGGTGGAAGAGATCGCATTCATCATGGGTGCAATTAAAGACGAAACCGCGCGCGTCAGGCTGGACATTCGTTGAATAGAGAGCGTCCAATTCCACCAGCGTGCCATCGGCCGCTCTGGCCTCTCCCTTGATCCCCTCGCAATGATATACTGCTTTATTTTTTCCATCGGTCCAGGTAACGGGCTCAGGACATAGCCCCTCCATCAAACTCTCGAAGATCAGTTTCTTGTTTGATTCTTGTCGCAAGACGAAGTCGATATCCGGGGAGACGATCCGTCCCTTGTCTCCCAGGTAAATGGCAGCAGCTAAACCCGCTTTGAGTACAAGGGGAGTCTCCTCAGGCTCGGCTTCACTTTCCATGAACAATCTTTGCTTGGCGGTAGGGATCAAGACTCGATCCAGAACTTCGGTAATTGCTCTTGGCACCACCGGGCTATCATACGTCAAAACACGTGGAGCTAAGATATCCTTAGCCTCTTGTCGAGCGCGGTCCAGCGCCTCAACGCGCGCTTCGACGATCATCGCCGCTAAAGCGTCCGGTGTTAGGCTTTGAATTTGAGAGGCAAAGTAGCCGTGTTCCTGTACCTCTTGGGGAGTAACATTCCAGATAACACGGGTTCCGTACACTGTGTTCAGCGGGCGGGTTTGGAGTAGGTCGGCACGTACAAGCCCATGTAGACGTGTAAGGCGCTCCTCGTGTTCCCGAGGGTCAGCGCCTATACGACCCATGATACGACTTGGTAGAACCTCCTGAGGGACCTCCAAGCGGAGTGTAATGAGGGGAGCGACCGGCATGGTATTATGAAAGGCCTCCGCGAGTTGAGTCATCTCCACGTAGCTAGTTACAAGCATGACAGGAATTTCGCCATTTTTGATCGCATTAACGATGTCAGTGCCCGGAAAGCCGTAGTATCCCTTGTATTTTACATTCGCAAAGATAACTGAGTCCGGTCCAGAGGGGTCCCCTCCGGGTGTCATAACTGGCTCGAAGGCCCACGGTTTATCTCCCGCGGTGTCGCTGGGGCGACGTCCTCGCGGCATAAATCGAGTAACGGGAGTAAAAGTGATATCCGAGCCCTGCTGGAGAAAATTCAGAGCGGTTGTTTTTCCTCCGCCGGGGAGACCGCTAACGATAACCCCGGGAGCGATTTCACCACGAGTTACTGCCTCAAGATAGTTTCTACGCCCTAGCATGTGGGGTATCCCGAGAGTATGAAGCGCGTGGTTAGGATTTTTAGCGGGGATAGGAGAGGAGACAGAATGCGTCTTCAGGGGCGCATCTGCTGAAGTGTCACCCTGCCCGCGAGGAACTACGAGATAATCCAACGGGGACTTCGAGCCATTCGAGGATGTTCTATTGTCAGAGCCTTGTGATGGCGGTAGTTCATTTCCCATTTTTTACTGCTCTCCTACTACATGGCCTTACGCTTGGGGGGCTTTTAGGTCGGCGACTGAGTTTAAAATCCACGTAGGACGCTCGCTACTTAGCGCCGCATCAGCAAGAGTGTTCTCTCCTGTCAGTACAAGCACTGAATCGACACCAGAATTCAATCCGAGAGCAACATCTGTGTAAAGCCGATCTCCCAAGACCACCATCTCAGAGCGCTTAAAAGGAAATCGCTTTTCAACCTCCTCAATCATCGAAATAGATGGTTTTCCGAGGATGGCTTGCGCTTCTTTGCCGGTAGTTGTCTTAATGCAGGCATAGTAGGCCCCACAGTCCACAATTGGCCCCTCATCGCTCGGGCAAAACGGATCAGGATGAGCCACGATGTAAGGTTTTCCAGCATGTACCAATCTCGCGACCTTTGTGAGTTTTTCCGCGGTGGAAGTTTTGTCAAATCCAATCACTACCACAGAGATCTTTGCTGAATCTTCCTGGTGCGTGATTCCGGTTTCTGCGCACATCTCCCTCATTGCGGGCGTCCCCATAATGTAGGCTTGATGCATTTTGTTATCATTGAGATATGAAGTTACCGTGTCGGTAGACATCACGATCTCTTTGGGATCATCGCAGAGCCCTAACTGTTGTAGCCGAGCGAAGTACTCAGAACGAGATTTAGAAGAGTTGTTTGTTAGATATATTGGTTGCTTCCCACTTGCTCGAAGTTCCTGAATGGCCTCCACTACTCCAGGGATAATTGTACCTCCCATCCAAACAGTTCCATCAAAGTCAAACAGGAATGCTTTTTTGGATAGGATCGGAGAAACATCCGTCGTCACTTCAGGTTTATAGCCATGTGCGGCTAGGGCAAAATTTCCCGTTCTCATTGCAGCTCCGTGTGCGTCGTCGTTACCCGGCCTTGGGTTCAATCCCTCTTTCATTCGCCCTCTTTCAACTGAGCCAGCAAACTTATCCGAATTCTTTTCTGAATTCTTCTTGCGGCCGAGCTTAACAAAGGGGGCGAATCTAATCAAACGCCGGTTGTTAAAAAAACGTCTTAATTTTAATAGATTACCGTTAAATCTTACTTACCTAACAACCCATCGATCGTCCTCATTCGCTCAATATACTGGAGCGACTGAGATGTGAAGTCCACGTCAGGGCGCATCTCCGCGAAGACCTGTTTGATTATCGGTAGATACTGAATCCCATGCCCCTCGGTGTACTCAAGCTCAAGACGTCTACGCATAAGGTCCTCGAGGTTCTCAACTTGTTCGGTGTCGAGAGCGATACGAGTCTCAAGCTCAATGAGGCGTTCAGGAGACGCATCCGCGAGGTCGAGATAGTTTTCGCTAAAGCGCTTGCCATATCGTCCCAACAAACGCCCCTGTGAGGTCTGCGAGATTCCCTTGGAGTTAAGCGCGTTCTGCATCGTCGCGATCTCTGGTTCAGACGCGCTTCCCGGAAGACACTTGAGGTCCTCGCGATTTTTGATCGCTTGTTTCGAGATCGGAGTGCCTAAGAGACTCGCCGCCTCTTTAACTCCTTCAAGGGCGGTCCATGAAGCAGTTGTGTACTTTCCGCCAAGTAACGTGAGCACTCCATTCATGTGAGTCCAGATGTGTTTTCGCGACAGAACCGTTGAGTTCGCGTCTTTGCCGCGAATCGGAAGGGTGCGAATTCCCGCGAATGCGTAACAGGCCGAAGAACGATCGAGTCCCGCGTCTGGGATGTCTTTTTCCAGGCGACCAAAGATCTCATCAATTTCGTCCTGAGATGGTAGGGGATCGAGCTCCACATCTGACACTTCTCGTTCAGTCGTTCCGACCATCGTGCCAGCGTGGTGTGGCCAGACAAAATAGTAGCGCGCTTTTCCTGGCATCGGTAAAAAGAGGCTCGGCCCCGTCCAAGGCCTATTAAAAATGATGTGCGAGCCACGGCTAAATTTGAGGGGGCGAGGCTCCGCACCGAGGCTCTGTGCGAGTGTTGAGGCCCACGGTCCAGTGCAGTTAACAACGAGTCGGGCGCGGACCTTAAGCTCTCTGCCAGTACGCGTGTCTCGCAGCTTCACAAGCGAGGTGCCGTCGCTGCCGCGCTCCATGGAGATCACTTCACAATAATTCAGGCATAACGCGCCGTAACGCCGGGCAGCGATAACGTTGTCGATTACGAGCCGGGCGTCACTCATGATGCCATCCGTGTACACGAAGCATCCCATCAGATCCTTTCGCCCACTGTGGAATCCTGGAAAGGTCAATTTCTCTCGCGGGATCCAGCGGTGGCGTCGCGCGCTCTTCTTCACCATCAGGTCGTAGAGAAAGAGTCCGATACCGAGCTTAATTCTAAAAAACCAGGCGCCTGCTGGCACAGGGATGAGGAACTCGGCTGGCTTTACCAGGTTGCCGATGTGATCGAACATCTCTTCGCGAGCCTTGATGCCCTCGAATACCTGCTCGAAATCCATAAGCTCAAGGTAGCGAAGTCCGCCGTGAGCCATCTTGGAGCTGCGGCTCGAGGTGGCAGCCGCATAATCGGCCTTCTCTACGAGCGCGGTTTTGAAACCATACCCGGCCGCGAATCTCGCGACCGCGGCTCCGTGAATGCCTCCCCCAACGACGAGCATGTCCAGGAGCTCAGTTTTCTCAAGCTTTTCAAAAACTTCCGCTCGGCACACCGAATCAACTGTCTGTTTAAGATTGGAATGGTTTGTTTCTGTTTTCACCGCGACACTCATACATTTCTCCGCTGTTGCCAAATACGTCGGCAAGCCGAGAGGATCTTACCTGATAGCGAATCCTAAGTCAGGCCCGCGGCCCACCCAAAAGTTAGAGATCCGTTAAATGCGCGGGCCTACGGGCATATCCCAAGCTCACAAAATTTTAACACAGGTTTGGATGCTTTAAGTCTACGAAGTTGTTACCTTACCGTCGAACGGCAGACTATACATGGAGGTTCCTGTGACGCCGATTGGTGACAGTTCCCGGAGTAGCATTGGTGGTCACAGACGCGCTGGATCGAGTCAGCAGGGGCTAGAAGCCTTGCTAGGAGCCGGGCGGCACCACTCGGATGCGCATCACGCAGACCCCGTTACTAACCGCGTCGAGCAACTCACGCCGTCAGAGCGCAGCGACTTCTACAAAAAGATAGCGATGGTTGGTTATGGCGTGTATGGACGCGCGATCCATTCGCGATTGGCGGATACTTGTGACATCCAACCGTGGGAGCGCAGAACCTCGGCACATCCGCGCAGTGAACACGTAACAACAGATCTGGGCAAGGCTCTCGATGGCAGAGGAGTCATCATGTTGGCCGTGCCATCAAATGCCTTTCCTAATGTGCTCGACAAGATTACACCTCATCCAGATAGCGTTGTGGTCAGCTTCGCCAAGGGCTTGATAGTGCCGGGTTGGGATCCTTTGAAATCCGAGCGCTCACTTCGCGAGGGACCATCAGAAGGCTCCTGGTCACTTACTCCACTTGAATACATCGCTGAGCATCCAAACTGGAGGCATGTATCGAACAATTGTGTGTTCGTGGGCGGGCCGGGGTTCGCGAAGGATGTCCAAGAGGGTGGATACCTCGGTCTGACGCTTGGCGGTAAGACGCGTGACGAAGCGAGGGCAGTGGACGCGCTTGGCAAGGCGTTCGGAATTTTCAGTGGTATGAGTGGCGATAAAAATATCGAGATCTACTCCAACCCAACAGCGCTTGAGATCTCGGCAGCGATGAAGAATGTGGCCGCGTTCGCCGCGGGAATCATATTTGGAATCCTCAAGAAGCATGGAGCGCTCGAGGAAAATAAGGATGGAATTTCTCGGATCACAAAACGCGTGACCATTACGCATGGCGAGCATCAAGCTGTCTTGGATAACTACACCATGCATCGGCTGGTCCAATTCGCTAGCCGCGAGATAGTGAACGTGGTCAAGTCGGAAGGCGGCGGAAAAGGCGGTCAGCTAATGATGGCTGGTAATCACGACCTCAATCTGACAGTACACAGTTTAACAAGCCGCAATGTCCAGGCCGGAATGCGATTGGCGATGGGTGAGAATATTTACGATGTTCTCACGAAGCGCGATGACCAGGGGCACCGTCTTACAGCCGAGGGAGTCTTTGCGGTTCATGCCCTGGCGCGGCGAATTCAGAACAACCACAAGACTGAGGCCTTCGCGCCGTTAGTTTTCTCGCTGCGAAATATCCTTATGGAGCGCGGCACACCTGAAGCTGTCATGGCTCAATATTTTGGTCTCACAAAACAATGGTCGGAGGCTGACGCGCACAGGATTCTGAATGGTCAGTCCAAGCCGCTAGGGCTTAGGATCCACCTCGATACCGTGGGTGGGGGTAATAACTAGAGCTGGTCCCCAGGGTAGTGAAACAGCCAGACCTGATAAATGTCGCTGATGTAGCCAGCGCGCCCTTTGTAGAGCGCTACGAACCCACACTCCTCGGCTAGCGTGCGCATGTCGTCCTCAGAGATCCAGTCCTCAACCGGCTGTGAGTTGCCCCCGTACTTAGACATCCACTCATCGTATCGCTCACCCCGAGGAGTCGTCAGTACGAGGTATCCATTGGGCTTGAGAAGCGCACGAAGGTGTCCGATGAAGTTTCGCTTGTACTCATTCGGCACGTGCTCGATGACCTCTGAGCAGAGGCACACATCATATCTACCCGCCTGGCCTGTTCTGAGGGCGAGCTCGGGGGTTGAAACCAGATAGTTATTCTTGGGGAAGAGTGTGCGGGCGTGGTTAATCACCTCCGGAATAGGCTCGATTCCTGTGGCCTCGCCAAAATGTGTGGCGAACTCAGTAAGCCATCCTCGGCCACATCCAACATCAAGTGTTTTCACCGTCGCACGGACACGATTGATTAGAATTGAATAACACTTCTGAATCTCATTCAGTCGTGATTGTTCGTCGGTGTTGAGTTCGCATCCCTTGTTAAAAAATGAGCTGTAGAAAAGAGAGTCCTCAGGGTTAGGAATGTATTGCCCGCGGTAGTCTTCGTGTTGAATCGCGCCATCGTCAATCCATCGAATGATATCCCATCCTCGAATAAGGGCTGTATGCTTAAAAAGCGCCTCATTGCGGGCTCGAAGCCATAGTGACATCGCCTCTTCGGAGGAGTGAATCGCGTCGACTGAGTCGACTACAGGGTTGCCCTCGAGGAGCGCAAGAAAGCGGGTCGCGCACGAAGCAGAAGGCGCTACAACAAGGCCGTGGGGTGAGGCAGACTGTGAAACGCGATGCTGTATCCACTCAAGGCGGATAGTTCGTAGCTCCGCCGCCAGCGTTTCAAATGCACAGAGGGTTGGCTTGCTAGCCTGGTCAGCGAGGTGTGAACAGACCTGGGCGAGCCGAACTTCAAAGTGCTCATCACGATGATTGACCTGAGCATTAGTAGCAACGGCTGTGGAGAAATCATCAGCGCATACACGCCGTAGTGAGAGGAGCTCATCGGGAATACATGGATATGTGAAGAGATGAGTTGGTGAGGAAGTAACATCCTGCCCTGTGAGGTCGAGATAGTGAGAAAACACACTATGCGATGAGGGCTTTGATTCGAGGGCAGGAGAAGTAGTCACCGCGATTCGGTGAGGGGAGTTAATAGTAGTGAGGAGCTCGACTGTCGCTGGAGTAGCGGGAGCAAATACGGCGTCGAAGGAGCTCTGCATGAGCGTGGCCTGAAGAGACTTGAGCAGCGCCTCATCAGCACGGTTTTCTGTGGTCAAGAGAACTGGCGCGGCAGTGACCGAGACCCCGGCCTTCTCGAGTCCGCTCCAAAGTGCGTACCAGTAGAACACGTGCTCGATGCTACATGGGGAGCCAAACGATGGGTGACGTTCCGGTATCAGTATCAGGGCTCGTTGCATCTGGCCTCCTTATCCATATTTCCTGATACAGCGCTCAAAGATATCGACGTCCTCGCGGGCATTGACGATCAGGCTGGTGTAGATCTCAAGACACTCCATCGAGAAAGCGTCCTCGACGTATTGTACAGGGCTGGGTCGTGGGCCCGTTGAGAGCGCTCGTTCGCAAAACTCATGCATCGAGGTCCACAGAAACTGCGGCGGATAGATCCTCTCGGCTCCGTACCATGAGTAAATGAGGGGGTGAACGCCCGCCGCCATCGCCTCGAGCAGGCCGACCGGATGCCCCTCTTGTAGGCTGGAGCAGAGAATAAATCGCTTCGACGCGAGCCACTCCGAGACGTTATCTATCCAGCCCACGAGCGACACCCTCTCGTCGAGGTTGTTTTTTGTGAGAAAGTTTTTGAAACCGATCTCGTAGCGGATCTGTTGAAAACCTCCAGCAACGTAGAGTTTCTCACTGCCGCCGGCATGTACATACGACGCGTACGCATGCAGTGCCACCATCGGATCCTTCTTGAAGTTCATCGTCGCAAGTAACGCGATCCCCTCGCGTGTGTCAGGGGGCTCTGTTGAGGCAAAGCGACGAACATTGACGCAATTCGGAAGGGTGTGAATACGAGCACCTGCTGGGCGATGCTGTTTGGCCAGGAACAGCTCGCGGATGTGGTTAGCGACGAAGACAAGATCAGTGACCGGAGTAAAGTCGATCCCAAAACAGATATCGTCTAGCACCTCATAGCTATGAATGCGGAGGTAGACACGCTTGGTGCGTAAGAGCTCCGCGAGGTGGCGAGTTATCGCTACGGCCAGCTCGTTACCCCACTCTATCCACACAGCGTCACTCTCTTGGATAGCGCGGGCGTGAGTAGCCAGGTCTCCGGAGACGCATTCGCGTACTGTGTAAAAATTAGATAGGGCGTGTTTGAGATCAGCGAGGAAGCTGTCTTGATTGGGCAAGCAACAGATGGTGAGTATAGGTTTCGTCACGGGCTCCTGGGGCTGAGTTGCAGCTATCTGTTAAGATTCAGAAAATTGGTGGAATGGACGCCCTGAGTGCGTTGTAACTGTATGCTGAGACAGAGTCTCTGATAAGTGGCTGGAACGATGGGCTATCTCAGAGCCATCGAGCGTCAATAAGGGTTTTATTTCAGGGTGTTACCATGTACCATGGAGGGCCACATTATCGAGGTTCGTAGGTAGGTCGTCATGCTTCAAAGCGCTAAAGAGTATCGGGCTAGCAGCCGCGCCATCTCAATTTACAATTCTTTAGGGGGAATGCGGGTGACTCTGGATCCGATCGATCAGAGCCCCGTGTTTCCACAGGTCAAGATGTACGTATGCGGTCTGACACCACAAGACCATGCTCATCTAGGTCACGGGCTCGTTGTTATGCGCTTCGACATTGTACGTCGCTACATGATGTATCGACGTCTCAATGTTCTCTTCATCCAGAATGTGACTGATATTGATGATAAGATTATTGCGAAGGTACTGACGCTCAACGTTGATCCCCTCGTCATGACGCGACAGTTTACGGATGATTTTTATGCCAGCGCGAGAAAGTTACACGCCTTGCCAGTAGATAAGCTCACAAAAGTCACGGAGTTTGTTCCACAGATCATCTCATTCATTCAGAAGTTAATAGACAAGGGTTTCGCGTACGCGACCCCAGAGGGAAGTGTCTATTTCGATGTCTCAAAAAAGGATGATTACGGGAAGCTCTCGAATCAAAACACCAGCATGCTCTATGAGAGCGTGCGAAAGGAGCTGGACAAAGAGAAGCGCTCGCCACTTGATTTTGCTCTGTGGAAACGAGACGAAAGCACCTCTCTTTCAAGCTCCTCCCCATGGGGTGTTGGGCGGCCAGGATGGCACATTGAGTGTTCGGCGATGATTCACGAAACCTTGGGGGATAGAATTGACATTCATGGAGGAGGGCTTGATCTGAAATTTCCTCACCATGAGAACGAGATCGCGCAATCCGAGGCGCACTCGGGAGTGCCGCTGGCGAATATCTGGATGCACAATGGATTGCTCAATATTGAGGGACAAAAGATGTCAAAGTCTCTCAACAACTTTGTGCGGCTTGATGAGGCGCTTGAGCACTATGGAATTACACCGCTTCGATTCGTGATAGCGCGACACCACTATCGCTCAGGGATTGATCTGAGTGACAAGCTCTTCAAAGAAAATCTGAACTCGCTTCTTGAGTTTCATCGGTTGTTCGAAAAAGTTGGGACGAGCGGGATGGTCCTCTCGCCTGAAACGTTTGATAGCGACGATGAGCAGGTTGTCGCGGACTTTGAAGCCGCGATGGACAACGATTTTAATTCGCCAGAAGCCCTGGTCGTTCTTGAGAAGGCTCGCTCGAAACTTGCGCAGCTGCTTGAGTCGGGTGCTGGAGGTGAGGTGGTGGCTCGTAAGGCAATCTTGATTCGTGAGTTGGGCGCCATCCTGGGGCTGTTCTTTGATACTCTTGATACGGTAGAG
>JAFMIS010000047.1 GCA_017853915.1 bacterium | reverse complement strand
CCTCCCCCCCCTCTTGTATTCGAAGAATGGCATGCATCGGAGATACTGAGGGGTGATCAATCACTATCGCGGTCCCGCTGCTGCAGGGCTCTGACGTAATGACGGCGCGACCGCTTCTAAGCTCAACAAAGGCTCCCTTGGTATCACCTTCGAACGAAACCAGAAATCCAACAAGAACGCCATCGGAGGGATCTTTCACCCGCAGACCCGTAGCATGTCCTGATGCAGCGGCGGATGATGGATGAAGATGATTTTCCTCTTCTCCCTCGGCATCGCTCAACAAGCCCTCCACATCCCTTGGTACTTCCTGACGATAGTCTCCCGTAGATTCGAGTACCGCGGCGCTTTGCGCAGAGACTGACTCCGATTCGAAAATTTTTGTGTCTCCAGCGGCTACTCCAATTTCGTTATCCTGCGAAAAGGATGCGGCGTCATCCTCTAGTCCCGCGGCGAATCCTAGTTCTCCAGTGTCAGATAATGCCTCAAGGACTGGGACATCAGATTCCAGGGCATCGCCCTCACCAAACGGATCAGCTTGAACGTGCGTTGACGGCTCATCAGACTCTAATCCAAGATATCCCTCATCTAATCCAGCGAAAAGATCTGTGGAAGAAGTGTCGATATCGAGAGGCGGCTCGCTTTCAGGAAGCCCCACGCCCAGTGATTTGTCATCCGCTACGCCTGGCCTCATTCCTTTTACATCCTCCGCGCTCATATGCACGGTTCGATGCCTCGCGCGAGTTGTGCTGTGTGGCAGTTTTGGGTTTGCTTTTTCGCCGCTCTGCATACCTAGCTCCCCCACACTCTAAGAACAAAAAAGACTGTCACGGTTATTTCATCGCCATCAAACCAATGAAGAGGCACGCCACCGCGTGAAATGGCACCCACGATTGCTTAGCCGACTTCGCCACTTCTGATTCTTGCTGCTTCGAACTACGCCGTACGGTCGCAGTTTGAACACTCTTGCCCGACCGTACTCCCGACTCATCTGGAGTGGTCTTGAGACATCCTAACAAAGGAATGACCAAGACAGTGATGTTATCAAATCCACCTCGTTGCTTGGCCAGATCTACTAGCCTCTCGCACGCATCTTCCGGAGATAGAGACATAACAACAGCCCTCATCTCCTCGTCTGTCACAAGACTGTACAGTCCATCTGAGCAGAGCACGAGGTATTCCAGTTGCTCCTCCATCGTTGAAGGAGAAAGCCAATATCGTTTTATATCTATCCCAAAACCAACTTGAGAACCTACACACCGAGTGAGGATATGAGACTGGGGATGTAGCAGTGCGTCCTGAGGAACGATGTGGCCCTCATCAACTAATTGCTGGACGAACGTGTGGTCTGATGTAAGTTGGTCGCTCCCACCGGCATGTATGTGATATGCCCTTGAATCGCCGACAGCGGCGATCACCACTTCGGGCCCTTGGCACAACGCGCCAACAACCGTTGTCCCCATTGATGCGAAAGCCGGATTCTGTCGCCTGAGAGAGATAGTGCTGTGGGCCTTCTCTATGGCTCCTTTGATCACTTTCGTAGCATCCTGCAGTTCAGAATCTTGCAAAAATCCGCGGACTGCTTCGAGAGATAGCTGCGCGGCTGCGTCGCCCCCAGGCTCCCCCCCCATCCCATCAAAAACAAAATAACCGGTGCCGGAGGCCGATTCAACGATGACGCATCGATCTTCGTTTCGCTCTCGTTCGCAACCACGGTCAGATAAAGCTGCGGGAACACACCTGGCATCCTGCGAGCGCAATTCGCTCGAAGATTTTCTCCGTCCTAGTAGCTGCTCAAGTATCATCCCTATCACCCCTCTCCCGCGGGCAATCCATCTGGGTCGAAAGACCAGCTCTGCGATTAGAATCATCGCGCACCTTTCCCCGTAAGAGAGGCATCGGCAATTTCACCAGGGAACTAAACGATCGGACTGGCTGGTCAGAAACTTTTTTTAATGATGCAGGCTCTGGCTTAGATACTTCAATTTAAACAATGGGTTGGACGGAGGGGTGGCTGGCCCGGATGTCCTCTCTGACCAGACCGACAGTCCTCCCAGACGTCAGGTTCACGATCCCCCAGCCGTAACTTCGGGGCTGGTCATAAGCCTCTCAGCGCCGCAGTATGGCTCCTTGTCCCAGCGATTTCCTATCTCGATACTGCATGCTACAACCGAGGTGAGCGTTGCACTGAGTAGAAGCTTCATCTTACTCGTTATTCGAGACAATCTATGAGCCTGATATCTATTTTTAGGTTTGGTCTTTTTATTATAGCAGCAGCCTTGTTGGCTCCTTACCTGGGAATCCATATACTCACCTCACCACCCGATCCTCTCCAAGAGAGTTCACAATCTGAACCTCTGGAGAGTCACCATCTGATTGAGCACTCACGTAGGAACGCCGCCACAGATCTGGGCGGATTTGCGCAAAAGTCTCACTCAGATGAAGATTCCTCTCCTCGCCCCGGGGACCTTAATGACATCGAAAGATTGCTCAATCAGTAATAACTCCGAGCTTGAATAAAGCCTGCACGAGGGTCTTTTTATATCGCATTGAGAAAGCAGGCCCCTCGCAATCGCGAGGTAGCCACGATGCACAAGAGAGAGTACCCCCAGCTGGTCAGCAATAGGAGCTGCTCTGTACACCCAAATCCCTGCCCCACCACAAAGCTTCTTGATGAACCAGTTTCACTTACCCCTCTGCCAATTGAACAACATGTGGTAGCCTAGTAGGATACGTGTGAAAGCGTCATTATGGTCTCACTAAATAGAATATACACCCGCACGGGAGATGATGGATTAACGGGGCTTGTGGGTGGCGAGCGCGTTAAGAAGACTTCTACTAAGGTAACCTCGTACGGCGACGTCGATGAGTTGAATGCTCATCTGGGAGTGTGCTGCACTCTCGCTTCTTCCGAGGGCACTCTCGCTATCAAGGACATTCTAACCATCATCCAAAATGAGCTCTTTGACATCGGATCTGAGCTTGCCACTCCTCGCGATGCCTCGTGGGAGGGAATGCCAAAAACACAGGCTCATCATGTGAGCAAACTTGAGCAATGGATCGACGAGCTGAATGAGGGATTACCCGAACTCTCATCGTTTATACTGCCGGGAGGCACCGTGTTAAACGCGCACCTTCACGTTGCCCGAACGGTGTGTCGGCGGGCGGAACGTTCGATACTGGCGTTGCACGAACAGGAACCCGTATCAGGTTTGATAATTCAATATATAAATCGACTGAGCGATCTACTTTTTGTTATGGCTCGCTCAGTTGTTGTCCGAGCAGGGCATCCGGAATATCTGTGGGTTCCTGGATCCAGTCGACCAAAAACACGCTCGTAGCTCTCTTATCTCCCCGAGCGAGTGCATGCGATATCAGGGCTAGAGGTGTCTACTCAGCGAGCCACTCCGACTCCATGCCCAAAAACTAGATCTCCCCCCAACTGGCCAACTACGAGTGTTGAGATAGCGTACACCAGCAAAAAAACATAATAGAGGCCATACATAAGTCGCTTGCCATGACGGGCTCGCTCCGCCACGAAGAAAAATGCTCCCATCAGGCCACTTGCCAGAAAAACAAGGCGGCCCAGCGAGTGATGCTGGGCTAACAATCCCTCCGTTGCCTCAGAAAGCTCCCCGACTCTACTGCTCGCTTGGTATCCAGATAGGAATGCCGCCATCACTCCCACTATGCACGCCACAATTAGGACCGGGCGTAGAAGGCTCACCCTCTCTTTATACCGCCTTACACAACCCAAAACCTCAAGGGCAACCAAAGACACCGCGCCAGCGAATGGCAATCCTGTGAGAGGGGGATGGAGGTTTATCATGCTTGGACTTTTGGTTTTATTAGGACGAGATCATGTACCCCGTGCTAGCAGGGCATATGCCTGACCATCTCTCCGATACACGATAATCTTATCGCTCTCTTTTGAGAAGCATGAGAGTCACATCATCTTTAAGTAGGCGCCCCTCAAGGAACGAGGAGAAATCACTCAGGATGCTCTTAACCATCTCTCCAGCACTGGCCCGCTCTGGAACTTGCGACAGAGCATGAGACAGGCGAGAAATTCCATATTGGTCCATAGCTCTATTCTGAGCTTCTGTAACGCCATCCGTGTACAAAAGCAAAACATCTCCCGGCATAAGAGCATCTTCTGTAAGTTCGTATTGCGTTTCCCCGACAAACCCCAACGGAAATCCCTCCCCCCATAGCTGAATCACGTGCCGTGAATCCGCACGAAGGATCAACGCGGGGCCATGACCGGCGCGTGCCCATTGCACTCTACCGCTCTCTGGCTCATACAAGCAGTGCCCCATGGTAATGAAACGTCCCATGGGGAGCTGCGGAGCCAAGTAGTGATTCATGGCGGCTAATCGCTCGTCGGGCCTCTCTTTTTCCGCCGCTACCATCGCCAGCTTTGTCATGCTACCAATAAAAGCAGCCGCGAGTCCGTGGCCAGACACATCAGCTACGTTCAACAAAAGCCTCTTTTTCTCGAGATAATCGACAAAATACCAATCGCCGCCCACCTGCTCTAAGGGCTGATATGAGACCGCTATTTGAAAGCGAGGGTCAGCTGGGAGGCTTCGAGGTAATAAACTCTGTTGAATCGCCCGAGCTTCCTCAAGATCTTTTTGAAAGCGTGCATTGTGTTCTCGCAACGCGGCGTTGATCTCCGCCAGGGTTCCACGTTTACTGTCATCACCGGCAGCTTTTCTCAGTCGCAGTTGCGTAGCGATTCGACTAGCGAGCGTGCCAACCGAAAGCGGGGACTGTACCACCTCAATTCTATCAAGCGTCGCAACGACCTCAACATCAGCAATTGGGTCGCCCGCAATGCACACGATCGGCACCTGTCGTGTATCCTCGTGGGCGCGGAAAAATTTACATAGATCGCTAGCATCAGGAGTAATTCGGCCGTCTATGAGAATCAGATCAAACTGATTTCCCCCGAGCACATCAGGCACGGGTTTTTCCGCCGATGTGCCTTGCACGAAATATCCCAATCGTTCCAGGAATCTCGGCAACTGCTCCGTGTTTTCTCCAAAATAGAAGATGCGATCCATAGAACCTTACAATCCCTTACACTCTGGATATCGACCAAAGCTTCGTATTTCAGTAGGTATTTGGACGCTTATTTTGAACAGCCTGCTGCTGTGTTGCTCAACCTTTTGTATTCAGTTAGTTAGCGCCACTATGTGCTGGAGTATCAGAAACCTGAAGCGGCATTAAGGGAACCAGCTTATACCACAGCCACAAGTTGTCAGCGCCTTGCAGCGCAGAGGCGGTCTTACCAGAACGAAATGACAGGTGTAGTACTCTTGGCCCCGGAGACCCATCACTCAATGTTGCGAGAATCTCTCGAGTATCCGGCTTGTCGGTAGCCGCTACGAGCCCCTGAGACTGAGAAAATCCAGTCTTACTAGCAACCGAAAATGCCGCCGGAATGAAACCTCGAAATTGATAGGTTGGATCCTCCACCGAAAGATCGACATTAATTAAATAATCATCAAATCTGACCTGCTTTATCGCTACAGAGCAGGCGGGAGGTTGTTGCAACTGCCGCGCAATATTACCAGCTATTACACACAGGGCGATACAGAGCGTGGCGAATCCCGAGCGAGGCCGAAGCCAGCGCGCGAGCGCATCCCTCCCCTGAGTTTGCAAGGTAGCGAGTCTCTCGCGTCTATAGTGATGCAATCCAGCCCTCTGCCACTCGCTTTCATGTAACAGCACCAAGCAATATCCCAGAGAGGTGTACGCACTAAGTATCCAAAAAGTGCCCTCAAGACACGATGCTACCACCAACCAAGGAAGGGACCGACCATCGGGAAACGGAACTGACGCGAGCGCCACTAATAATACCGTGACGGCGAGAGGCGATAACAGGGCTTGAGCTACCGACCACTTCTGCCTCTTTGCGACCTCCACAGCTCGCGAAATACCGGACATCACTCCGAGTCCTAGGAGCGGAACAAGTGAACAGTAGAAGTATGTTCGTACACTCCACACCAGCCCCATGATCAGTAGCACCAAGAACAAAACTGCGATCTCGGCGTTTCCACTGCCGAACAACCCAACGAGGGGCACACCAATTAACAACGCGCTCGTCAATCCCCATGCAAGCAGACGTAGATAGATGCCGCTTGCAGAAACCCCCTTTCCAAACTGTAAGCGGCCCCGCCAACGCAGCCCTATAAAAGAGATCGCCCCCATCTGACACATACGATCCAGAAAAAGCACACTAAAATTCGGCAGGAGGTCCGACACAGGTCCAAAAGCAAACACGATGGTGGGCACTGAGAGAAAGACGAGACAGCCCAGAACGACACTTATGTCATTGTAAATGAGCCCTGCTGCGATCTTACACGGGCTAAGATCCTCGTAGACGTTACCAGATTCCACATTCTTCACAGCTGGATCCACAACCATACAAAAATCCGCTACTCTCAACTCTCGAAGGCTTGCGCGGTTCTTTCGAGAACCACCTGCTTATACCCTCATGAGATCGGCTACGCCAGAAGTATCACGGGCGCGTACGCCACTTCGAGCGCTTCACGATCAACTCTCTGAACTATCGGAGCCGCACTATCGAGGGCTTGTGATGCGAATTATTGTAGCCAGGGGAGTTCACTTTCTAAATTGCGAAGAACCTCCCGTAGATCCACGCCAGTCGGAGCTATGACGACCCCTCCATCAACCTGCTTGGCGAGCTTACCCAGGACCTTTTCTTGCTCTACGTCCGAGCTACCGAACTTAACTTTTTTAACCCTATCAGCGCCAAGCAGCTCTAAATCGTCCTCGAGCATATCCTTTTCGTGGCACAGGATCACGAGTCGGTGACCATTGATGCACACCGACGCAGGTTTGTTTCCAGTATAAGGAACGAAGAAATTATCCATACAAACAAGAACCGCCCATAACTAGGTAGGTAATCATCCTCTGGGTCATTTTCAATCTCATTACACTCCGGCTTGGCTCTTCCGGCAAGGGTTAACCGCAGTACCGATTGCGGCAACATATTCACCTTCCTCGCATTCGAGCCATCCTATTCTACAGGGGTATGCAAAAGTCCGTGCCAGTGAACCTGGCAAGCCTTTTGACTCACATCACTATAGCTTATTTTTTTGATTCGTATCCGCGAATCGATATCATCGTAAGTAGGCTGATTAAGTGCGCGTAAGCCATCCTCGGTGGCTTTGGGCACACTACAAGACAGGTCCGCCCTGCTAGATCGTTTTATATACACGACCGGGGAGGGGCTTACCTATGATCCTCTCGGCCACCCGAGCGGCTTTGGCCACCTCTTGCCACACGAGCCCGGTCTCAATCCCAAGGGTATTGCAGAGGTATACCATATCCTCGGTAGCCACATTACCAGCAGCCCCAGGAGTAAAAGGGCATCCACCGATGCCCCCAATTGAGGTTTCGAAGGTGGTGATTCCCAGCTGCAAAGCAACATAGGAATTGGTAATCCCCAACCCACGGGTATCGTGGAGATGGAGGGAAACTGGGATGCCCAAGGAGCGCACTGAGGAGATACACCGCTCAAGAGACTTAGGATGGGCCATGCCAACCGTATCAGCCAAACACACTTCGTTAAGCGAAGCTCCTAAAGAAGCTAATACTGAGACATAACGCTCCACGATACCTAACACCGCTTTCGGAGCTATCTCTCCCTCATAGGCGCACCCAAATGCATTGGATACCATAAGGCACATCGAACTCTTCTGACGCGACCGGAATAAACTCACCCAGCCTGGCAACTCGCTCAACAGATCTTCAATCCGCGCGTTATTATTATGCTGCAAAAAGGTGGCGCTCGGAGAGGTATAAAACCATCCATCATTTTGAAAAGCCCCAGTGGCCTCAGCTCGTTCGAAACCACGCTGATTAAGATACAGGGCTGTATACCTACCTCCCTGATTCGGAGGTAACCTCTTCGCTAACTCCTCCGCATCGCTCAATTGAGGCACCTTATCTGGCCGAACGAACGACGTAACCTCAATCTCTTTGACACTCGCACTGACCAGCGCGCTGATAAGTTCACATTTATTATCCGTTGAGACTATTTGAGAGAGAGACTGAAATCCCTCCCGCGGCCCCACCTCTCGAATCTTTATTTTCCGAGGGAATTGATTGGTGGTCATCGAATCACCTGCGTCCGGCTGCTACTCAACATCGTCGCCGTAATCCTCGAGAAAGATCTTGCAATTTGGATCATCGTGTCTAGTTCCCAAACAATCTTTTTTCCGATTCTCACAGAAATCACGTTTCGCCTGCAGCTCACTCGATCGAGCCTTTGGATTTCTGACCAAAGCCTGCAAATCCTCATCTATCTGCAACAAGCAGTTCATATACGCACGGTTAAGCTCGGTCCGGAATATTTTCTCTTTTTGCTCTGCTGCTGCGGTGTTTACAGCAGCCTGAGTCTCTTCCGCCTGAACTAGGGGCTTCGATTGAGCCCCAGCCTCTTGAGGCACATTGAAAGTGGATATAATACCGCAGACACCAAGCGCCATAATAAACTGCGCGGACCACTCACGAATCCTCATGATGACTATCCCTCTGAAGACGCCTAGGCGTCATAGCTTGGCGACGTGCTCTACTCATCAATACAACAACCCAACGAGCACATCGGGCCGCACAACACTATGCCTTGAGATATTGTAGCAGTTTAGGCTCTGCGCCTGCCACTCGTTTTCGCATTAAGGAGTCGCGACCCCTTCCCCTACTTCCGAAAGATATTGAGTTACACTCGGGTAGCGCTTTTTGACATCCTCGCCCACATCGTGCGCCAATTTTTTCTCTTCCGGAGTAGCAGCAGATGCTGCTAAGAGGCGCACGGCCTCAACTGGAACAAGAGTCCCCTGTCTCGCGATCTGCTCAAGCGATGCTTGGGCCTCACTCCGATATTTTTCGGTCTGCAACAAGGATTTTGACAATCCAAACGCGACCACCTCCGCCACGGCTCGCTCCGAGGAGTTTGGCGATCCCACCTGTTGCCATGAGACCTCACTAAGGCTCGCCCGAGCCGTGTCAAAATCGCCAAACTTTGCCGCTACAAGCCCACGATAGAGTGCCGCCAGCCTCTGAAATGGCTGGGATGAATCAAGAGATGAAATCATGAGGTTTATCTTCTCTCTCGACGTATCCAGATCTTTCTTTTCCGCTTCGATTTTTTGAGAGAGCTCTGCCTTCACTTTTTCATCTGTCGCGGCAGTTAGGTCTCGCTCCAGGGTCGCTTTCTCATCCAACTGATTAGTCAGAGCCTGATACGCTTCCTGAATGTCGGTCAGCGATCCTGTAGCCTGCGCTCGCTTCTGCAGCGCGGTGGACATAAATATCTGGTAGGCAACAATCGCCGCCACGATCGCCAACAGAGTAAGGCCAGACGAGCGCCAATGTTTTGATACAAACCGCACAAACGCGTCATTCTTGGCGGCCTCGCTTATAGCAGGATCCTCAAATATATTACGAGCCGAGGGTCTTGAATCGGAATTACGAGGTTCGTTGGATACAGGGGCCGATGTGCTCACAAGCTAGGTTCTCCAATACGTGTTGGTATGTCGGTGGTACCAAACCAGAGCGAAAATGTACAGCAACAACTAACAGATACCCCCTCTCAGCTACCGTATGTATGGGATATTCGGGCCTCGAATGGGATTGATAGGGCCATATGACGACATAAAACCTCACAACACATGATATGTGAGGGAGCGCCCGGTTCCGTGCGCGCCTTGTACGGGGCGGATACAGAGCTCCGCCCCATGCGCCTCGTTGTAGGCCCGAAAGAAACTACTGATCTCCCGGATGCGCCGTGATTCGCGACATAACGGCGCCCGACCTGGGCGCCCTCCAATTAAATCAATTTCGATTGATAACCGGGCGCCCTTACATCTTATATTTAAAATCTTTAGGATCTAGATTGCTCAAGAGCTCTTCCCACTTGTCTTTGTCGATCGAGCGGAAATCTTTCGATTCCTGATCGACAAGCTCCTCTCCCTCTCCTTGGCCCTCCTCAACCTGAGCTTCCCGCTGAGCGGGCTCTCCCGCCGTCAGAGGGTTATTCTCACCAAAGGCAATCTTGGCTTGGTCGAGTACAGCCTGCGTGACGTAAATCGGAGCGGAAGCGCGAAGAGCCATGGCGATAGCGTCACTAGGCCGCGCGTCTAGCACCATGACTCGATCGCCCTGGCCTAAAACCAGCTCGGCGTAATAGGTGGACTCTCGTAGCTCGGTAATCACAACCCGTTGAACAGTCACACCTACCTCAAGAAGTAGATCGAAAAAGAGATCGTGGGTAAGAGGGCGAGACATCGCCACCTGCTTAATGGCGCTAGCGATTGACGTCGCTTCGGGGATACCGATCCATATCGGCAAGGTTATTTCTCCCGTTTCATCCTTCAGGACGACTATCGGCGCTTGGGTAGCAGGATCGATAACGAGGCCACCAACAAACATCTCCACCGCAGAATCATGGGCCATAAAAACAACACGATAGAATTGGACTTTAGTGCCTTAAGACCTCCGAGTGACCGAGAGCTCCCGGCAGCCT
>JAFMIS010000046.1 GCA_017853915.1 bacterium | reverse complement strand
CGGGTCGTTTTTCTTCCAGCACTCGATTAATCGGTCGGTCGCCCCAGGAAACTTATCGGCAAGATCTTTGTCCTTCTGCTGTAGGTCCCCGCATGTGCTACTAGAAGACGAGCTCTCAGATGAGTCAGTTGACGATTCGCTACTAGACATCGAGCTCTCTGATGAGCTAGAGGATGATACGGCTGACTCTGAGATAATCGAGCCATCAGAGGACGAGCTGGAGTCGCTTGTAGGTGAAGAGGAGTTATCAGATGAGATATCTGATGATGAATGAGAGGATCCCGACGACTTTTGACTATCCTGCAATCGTTTCGCCGAATCCGCGTCAGCTTTGCTACACAATCCTCCGCCGGAGCAGTTGTGTTGGGCCATTTTCTGATCGTTAGCCGCGCACGCTGCCGACAGGTGATTTAACTCATCAGCGCACCCCTCGGTAACCGCCGGGTCGTTTTTCTTCCAGCACTCGATTAATCGGTCGGTCGCCCCAGGAAACTTAACGGCAAGATCTTTGTCCTTCTGCTTTAGGTCCCCGCATGTGCTACTAGAAGACGAGCTCGACTCGCTGATCGAATCCGAAGAGGAGCTGGATGACTCAGTCGAATAGGACGACTCACTTGATATTGACGAGCTATCAGAAGAGTCAGTTGACGATTCGCTACTAGAAGACGAGCTCTCTGATGAGCTAGAGGATGTATCGGATGATACGGCTGACTCTGAGATAATCGAGCCATCAGAGGACGAGCTGGAGTCGCTTGTAGGTGAAGAGGAGTTATCAGATGAGATATCTAATGATGAATGGGAGGGCTCTGTAGTTGGCTCACTTGTCTCGCTCCATATCGAAGAGCTGTCATAAGGCTCACTAGAGGACTCGCCGATTGATTCAGACAGCGATATTTGGCTGCTACTTTCTTCGCCTGATGCTGAAATATCTGATGCTGACTCGGATGAGGCGTTGGGGCCTTCGCTGCTTGAGGAGCTATTCGCGCTCTGCAAAAGGTCCTCAGATGAATTCTTCGCCTCCTCGCAGGCCGAGCCTAAGGCACATTCATTATAGGAGATGTCCCGCGAAATATCATGGCAGGCGACAGTTGCCTCCAGGTAAGAGTTGAGAGCGTCAGTATACCCCGGACAGCCTTCTCCGTACGGAAACACTTGACGGCAGTCGGCGATTATCCGGGATGAATCAGTTAGTTGTTGAGCTATAGTGGCGTCTTGGCTGATAAGAGCCTCGCAAGGATCCAATGCAGAGCTTGCAGAATCGCCGGTCGAATTACCAGAGGGGATGTCAGATGAAACGGCAGACTCTGAAACGATCGAGCTGTCAGAGGAATAGCTGGAAGAGCTTGTGGAGGGGCTTGATCCTGGTGAGCTTGATGATGTGCTGAGTTGTATACTGGCGGTGATATTCTCCGAGCTTGACTGTGAGCTCGCTTGAGTTTGAGTAGAAAGAGGAATCTCAAGTGGAAAAATAAACGCGAGCTGAGGCTCATTTGCTGCAATCAATTCAACCGTAACAAAAGGGTAATCTGGGTCATACCCGGGTATGTAGTTGCGGAGTTTTTGTATGAGCAATCCGCCGGTCGCGTCGAGAGTTACGGAGAGGAAATCAGGAATTGCGGCTGACAAGTCGAGTGTAGTGCCAGGACTTGTGTAGCTTCCAAAAGCCTCGGCTGGTAATGCTGCAACTGGTGTCAGTTTACGAGAGGCTAGTTCGTGAAACATCACTGAGGGCCCTACGAGGCGTACGGTTCCGTCGTCATGCAAGACATAGATGCTGCCGCCGCGGGCTCGAAGCTGAGAAAAGATAGATTCTCGCTCCTTTGGGAGGCTGCTCTCGAGTAGGGATGTCCAACCCGCGAAGATTTCGTCGGCAAGCTCGGGTTCGGGCTCTATCCTGTGAAATATCTTGATCGTGGCATGTTGGAGCTCTCCCACGAAAAATACCTCGTGGTGCGTGTCGAAGAGGCGCCTCGTTTCCGAGGATGGGTCATGTGGGGCCAATCGCATCGAGAGAGATCTCTCTGAGTCGGGCCAAGGCGCCCGCAGTAGATCGAGCACCTGGTTGATTGAGTGTGCCTCTGTATGACGAGATAGGTACGAGATTAAGGTTTTTCTAGAGATAGGATTCGCAGTTGAATCTACCGGTAATGGGTCAGAGATAAACCCCCGCTGATTCTTTTCATGATGAGAGATGACCTTTTCTATAATTTCTACAGAGGGCATTCCCAAGGCAAGAAAAAACACGCCCACAACACCCGATATGATGGCGATCTTGCTTGGCCATCTGAGCCATACCTGCCAACGACTGAATCTCATCCCGCTTCCCAACTGTTCAATCCCTTACGTCCTATAACGGCTATGTAGGGACGGAACTTAAGTGTTGGATCAGAGGTTTTTTTTGAGTTGGATAAGGGGGATATGAGTAGTGAGAGCTGTTGAGAAGACCGGGGCGCTGACCTACGCAGCTGCAGCGATCCGACTCAGCAGAGGGTCAAGAGAACTCCGTGTGAGGAGTTTTTTCTCAGAGAAGCGCTCAATCGCATCGAGCACCCTGGAGAGAGCTCGGCTTCCAGGGGCTGAGCTAGTGAGATCGATGATGCCCTCCATTTTGGCGACAGAAATGAGAGCTACCAATGAGGCTCGCAGCGATGTCCGCAGCTCCGTTGCCTCGTCGATGGCGTTGAGCGCGAGGTCGAGGATCTCAAAGAGCTTTGAGGAGTCCTCTCCCGTGTTTTCCTGAACGATCAGATCGAATGTTTCGCACAGGAGCGAAGCGAGCGTCAGTTTATCGAGATCACTTCTAACCTTTATTAATGAGTGCGAGGGCGTGAATTCCTTTACTGAGAGGGCACCGCTTTTTTCGCGGGTGAGGCGGGCGATGCCGCGGTCGAAGAGGTCAAGAGAGCTCGGGAAGCGCTTTTTGCTTCCACGCGCATGTCGAGCGATCGCTGAGATCTTACCGAGGGAGGGCGTGAGCAAATGCGCCATTAAGTCGCTGTCACGGAAGGGCCTGGCTCGTAGCACTATAGCAGGGATCGACGCATCCAGCCCTCGGCGAAGCTTTTCTAGGGGGTTGCCGTGCAGAAGGTTGGTCTCAGACATTGAAAAATCCATGTTCCGTGTTTATAGCATATTGAATCAGGGTGTGTTGAGGCATGGGGTGGTTTTCTTGGCAGGTGCCAACGAGGGCTGATTCAAGAGCCAACATCGAGTGAGCCCCATACATATCACGCGACATGGGGCGGAAATGTAAAGTCCTAGGAAAGAAGCATGGAAGATAAAGCTGAGCTAAATCAGGTTGTTAACGGAGACGGCCAGGCCCAAGAGCAGGCTCAAGAACAGGCCCAGCAGACCCCAGAAGAGCTGATGGCCAAGGAGCTGGCCGAATCAAAGGACCGCTACATAAGACTTTTGGCTGATTTTGAGAATTTTAAGAGGCGAGCCTTGAAGGAGCAGTCTGAGCTGCTTAAGTATCAAGGAGAGCGTTTGGTTGTAGACCTTCTGGAGGTTTTGGACAACCTGGAGCTCGCCCTCGCTTACAGCTCAGCTGAGTACGATAAGTTGAAGGCCGGGCTTGAGATGGTCCATAAGATGTTCGTTGAGAGGCTTAGTCGCTGGGAGATCCGTGGCGAGGGGGCGATGGGCAAGGAATTCGATCCGCACAAACATGCGGCGATTAGTCGAGTGCCTGGGAATTCAGCGGCGCCCGGCACGATCGTAGGAGAGCTCAAGAAGGCGTACTTCTACAAGGATAAATTGATTCGCGTAGGAGAGGTTGTGGTTGCCGCGGAGTAGCGTTGGCACCACGAGTAAAGATTTTTTAAGGAGTAACTATGGCAAAAGTGATTGGAATTGATCTTGGAACGACCAACTCGTGCGTTTCGATTATGGAGGCG
The DNA here is from genome assembly GCA_017853915.1 of bacterium. Classification (GTDB taxonomy): domain Bacteria; phylum Bdellovibrionota_C; class UBA2361; order UBA2361; family OMII01; genus OMII01. The sequence goes on along the minus strand of JAFMIS010000046.1, from coordinate 6,842 downwards.
GGTAGCCCAGTTGTAATAGCCAACAGTGAGGGGAGTAGAACGACCCCTTCGGTAGTTGGCGTAAACGACGCTGGTGAGCGTCTCGTAGGACAGATCGCGAAGCGTCAAGCTGTAACGAATCCGAAGAATACGATCTTCGCCGTGAAGCGTTTGATCGGTCGCAAATCAGACGCGGCTGAAGTGGAGAAGGCTCGTAAGGTTCTGCCATATGAGATCGTGTCGTCCTCGAACGGCGACGCCTGGGTGAAGCTCAAGGGTGAGTCAAAGAGCCCACAAGAGGTGTCTGCGATGGTTCTCACGAAGATGAAGCAGACCGCCGAGGACTACCTCGGGGAGAAGGTTACTGACGCGGTTATCACTGTGCCTGCGTACTTCGATGACGCGCAGCGACAAGCCACCAAAGACGCTGGCAAGATTGCGGGTCTCAACGTTCTTCGAATTATCAATGAGCCAACCGCCGCGGCGCTGGCGTACGGCCTCGATAAGAAGCACGAGAAGACCATCGCTGTGTTCGACCTCGGAGGAGGAACGTTTGACGTTTCGATTCTCGAGCTTGGTGATGGCGTGTTCGAGGTTAAATCAACGAACGGTGATACGTTCCTTGGAGGAGAAGACTTCGACCTCGTGCTTGTTGATTACCTTGCTGATGAGTTTAAGAAAGAGCAGGGGATCGATCTGCGTAAAGACACGATGGCGCTTCAACGTCTGAAGGAGGCGGCTGAAAAAGCTAAGCATGAGCTTTCATCGTCAGCTGAGACGGATATTAATCTGCCGTTTATTACGGCGGACGCCTCTGGTCCGAAGCACATGAACCTCAAGATATCGAGGGCAAAGTTTGAGTCGTTGTGCTCAAGCTTGCTTAAGAGGCTTGAGGATCCATGTCGCACGGCCCTCAAGGATGCTGGCCTCAAGGCGAGTGACATTGGTGAGGTCATTCTCGTCGGTGGAATGACTCGTATGCCGGCGGTGCAGGCTCGGGTGAAGGAGATCTTTGGCAAAGAGCCATCCAAGAGCGTCAATCCAGATGAGGCTGTGGCGATCGGAGCCGCGGTGCAAGGAGGCGTTCTCCAGGGTGATGTGAAAGATGTTCTCCTCTTGGATGTTACTCCGCTCAGTCTCGGAATCGAGACCTTGGGTGGCGTGTTCACCAAGCTGATTGAGAAGAACACGACAATTCCAACCCGTAAGTCGCAGGTGTTTTCGACCGCGTCGGATAACCAGCCGGCGGTATCGATTCACGTGCTTCAGGGTGAGCGCGATATGGCAACGGATAACAAGACGCTGGGCCGTTTTGATCTAGCCAATATTCCGCCGGCTCCGCGTGGCGTTCCCCAGATTGAAGTTACCTTCGATATCGATGCGAACGGCATTGTGTCGGTAGGCGCTAAGGATCTCGGAACTGGTAAAGAGCAGTCAATCAAGATCACAGCGAGCTCCGGTCTCTCGAAGGAAGAGATCGATCGTATGGTGAACGATGCTAAGTCGCACGCCGATGAAGATCGTAAGCGTCGAGAGATGGTAGAGGAGCGTAACAAGCTCGATACCCTTGTGTACTCGACTGAGAAGACGATGAATGAGCTCTCGGATAAGTTAACTCCGGAGATTAAGGGCTCGATCAACACGGCTCTCGAGGATGCCAAGAAGGCTCTTGAATCCAACGACCAAGAGAAGATGAAGAGCGCGTTTGTGGACCTTGAGAAGGCCGCTCATAAGCTCTCTGAGGAGGCGTATAAGCGCGCGGCTGCCTCGTCGGCTGAGGGCGCAGCAGAGCAGTCAACCGATGGTGCTCAAGCTGGCTCGGCTGGTAAGGAAGACGTGGTTGACGCTGACTATGAGGAGGTGCGCGACAACAAGAACGCGTAACCGGAGGCTTATTTCTCGCGGCTCGCCGCGAGTCTAGGCGTCAATTATGGGGGTCGGGATCTCTGGGCAGTATTCCAGGGGTCCCGACTCTTGTGCTATGTAGAGGCGGTATATGAACCCGCACAAATGAGGGAGCTGTTGTGTCAAAGCGTGATTTTTACGAAGTTCTCGAGGTCTCTAAGAGCGCCTCCCTCGACGATATCAAAAAGGCCTACCGCAAGAAGGCTGTTCAGTTCCATCCCGATAAGAATCCTGGCAATAAGGAGGCTGAAGAGAAGTTCAAGGAAGCGACTGAGGCATACTCGGTGTTGAGCGACGCGGAGAACCGCGCTCGTTATGACCGCTTCGGTCATGCGGCCTTCACGCAGGGTGGGGGAGCAGGAGGCTTTCAATCTGGAGACTTCTCCGGCTTTGAGGATATCTTTGGCGATATCTTCGGATCATTCTTTGGTGGAGCCATGGGGGGAGATCCCCGTCGCAGTAGGGGTCGAGCCGGGAATGACCTGCGCTACGATCTCGATGTGACCTTTGAGGAGGCCGCGTTCGGGTGTGAGAAAGAGGTATCGCTGACCCGAAGAGTTCGGTGTGATGATTGCTCGGGCTCGGGTGCCGCTAAGGGTTCATCGAAAGAGCGATGTCCTCAGTGCGATGGAGCGGGACAGATTAGAATTCAGCAAGGTTTCTTTACGCTGGCGCGAACCTGCCACGCCTGTGGAGGAGTTGGGGAAGTAGTGAAGAACCCCTGCCGAAGTTGCTCAGGGAGCGGCCTCAGGACAAAGGAATCAACCTTAAAAATTAAAGTTCCAGCCGGGGTCGATAATGGCCAGAGGCTCAAGATGCGCGGCGAAGGGGAGCCCGGACAGGGAGGAGGCCCGAGTGGCGATCTCTATGTCCAGATATTGGTAGCCGATCATCCTCTATTCCAGCGCCAGGAGAGTGAGGTTGTGTGTGATATGCCGATCTCATTCTCGGTCGCGGTGCTGGGTGGAGAGATTGAGGTGCCATCCTTGGATGGAAAACTAAAACTTAAGATTCCAGCTGGGACGCCATCCGGAAAGGTGTTTCGGATGAAGAACAAGGGGATTCCGATCTTGGGCAGTAGTCCTCAACGGCGCGGAGACCAGCACGTGCGGGTGCATGTACATGTTCCCAGGAAGGTCTCTGAGAAGGAGAAAAAACTCCTTGAGGAGCTGGCGACGATACAGGGAACGGTGGTTGACGACGACAAGGGGTTCTTAGACAAGATGAAGGAGATGTTTTCCTAGTTGGCTACCCCAGCCGCCCCCGCTTATAGTAGTGGTCGTGACGTAACTCATTAAGGAAGGTCGCGCCCTATGCGTAGCTCCCCTCATCGCCTTGTATTGTTCCTGCTCTGTCTGGGGCTCGCAGTCGGGTGTTCATCAACTACAAAAAAGCCAGGGTCGAGGCGCTTCCCGGATTCAGCTACTAAAGAAGTCCCATCGCCTGAGCTCGCTAAGCCGATGCCTTGGGAGATCTGGCCGCTTTTCCGAGATCTCAACGGAGTAGAGTTGCGTAACCGAGCCTTGATCTTGGGTGATGAGCTGCAAGAGCGAGGCAAGCGGCGATCGGCTCTGGATGCCTACCTCAAAGCTTCAACCGAGTCCCTTGCTCAGGGAGAAGCTGAGGCCGCTGCCATTCGTGTGGCGAGTCAGTATTTAGCGCTCGACCAGGCCAAGAAATCCCTTTCAGCGATTGGAGCGTTTTACAAGCGCCGCGGCATGGCGGAGGCGAATGTTGACGTCCCATTTGGTTTGGTACTTGCGTTCGCCTATGGTCGACACGGAGATGTGGAGCAATCCATGGCTTGGTTTTCGAAGGTCGCCACGCAGGGCAGGATAGACGGCCCAGCGATTCAAGTTGCGCGTACGGGAACTGCGATGTTGCTTCAAACTCTGAGCTCTGAGGATTTTGAACGAATAGCTGAGAATTGGCGGACCGACACCTTCATTAATGAACAGATCGGCCGCGAGCGTTTACGCCGGACTTCACCAGGTTATGTGGCGGTGGCTCAGGATAACGATCGGCCGTTTTGGCTCGGTTTCGATCAGGCACAGACAACGCTTGCCGGTCCGAGCCCAGCCCAGCCAACCAATGGCGCTCCGGTGGTCGGACTGGTTCTGAGTTTATCGGATCGTTTCGCGGCTTTGGGGCGAGACACCCAGCGGGGCTTTGACCTCGCGATCGAGGCGAATAATACCGTCGAGCCAAAAGTTAAAGTTGAGGCACGCGATGTGGGCGCTGATACCGCCGCCGCGTCCGCGGCGGTGCGAGAGCTCGCCTCCGGCGCGCGAGCATCGGTGGTTGCTGGCCCACTGTTAACTGAGCCTGCCGTCGCTGCGGCGCAGACCGCGCGTGAGGTAGGTGTTCCGCTTCTGTCCTTTTCGAAGAGCGATTCGTTCTCCACTGGCAACGGCATCTTTAGACTTGGCGCTACAACTACGAGTCAGATTGAAGCCCTCGTGAACGCGGCCTACGGTGATTACCACATCACCCGTTTCGCTGTGGCGTATCCTCATTCACCAAGTGGTTCTGAATTTGTGGATGCGTTTAAAAAGAAGCTGGCGTCGTTGAATCTATCGCTTGATTTAGAGGTGTCGTATGTCTCCGGCGATGAGACCTCGATGCTCGAGGTCGCGCAGCAATTAGAGGGAACTTCGGCTGAGGCTGTGTTGATTCCCGACAGCGTCGATGCGAGCGCTAAATTATTGGCGAACCTCTCTCCGTCGCTGAAAAAGCGGATGCGACCGCTGGGAACGGCGTTGTGGGACAATATAGCTAAGGTCGCGCGCTCGCAGGCTCTCTTTGAGCGAGCCATCTTTGTCACGCCATTCTTTACCCAAAGCAACCGGCCTGAGGTGCAGCAATTTATCAACTCGTTTAAGGGCAAATACAACACGGCTCCAAATTTCTTAGCCGCGCAGGGATTCGACGCGGGGACTCTGATCGTGAACGCTTTGAGAAAAGCGATTCAGGATGGGAGCACCTTCGAGCCAGCCTTGCGAAGCCTTCCTTCGTATACTGGCGTGACTGGTTTGATCTCAGTCCTGCCATCAGGCGAGGTCTCTCGTAGCTTCTATGTCGTTGAGGTCATGCGCGATTCCTTCCAGGAGAAGATGCCGATGAGTAACCCATCTCGCTATGACAGCTCGAACGTCGCGGCGGACGCGGCAAATAGCTCCCAAACTCCTCGGCTTGGTGATACTGAGAGGGTTGAGAGCGGATATTAGCCGCTGAGGCTGTTTTTTGGCGTGCCGTTGTAGGCAAGTAGAGGCACCCACGAGGCGCCTCGATCAATAACCCCAATCATTTGGAGGGCGCCCGGGTCGGGCGCCGAGATATTACGCTCGCCAATAATGTTGCTGGTTCACGTTGCGTCCGGCGGCCGGACCGGCCGCCCTCCAAGGGATCCTCGTTTCTTGGTCCGCCGCGATTATTGACCCCAATCATTTGGAGGGCGCCCGGGTCGGGCGCCGAGATGTTACGCTCGCCAATAATGTTGCTGGTTCACGTCGCGTCCGGCGGCCGGACCGGCCGCCCTCCAAGGGATCCTCGTTTCTTGGTCCGCCGCGATTATTGACCCCAATCATTTGGAGGGCGCCCGGGTCGGGCGCCGAGATGTTACGCTCGCCAATAATGTTGCTGGTTCACGTCGCGTCCGGCGGCCCTCCAATACAAAGGAATTCACCCGTGTAGCGCAGAGCTGCCCCATCAAAAACAGTTCTACTTGCACTCTTCAGTCTGCAAATTCCCCGTTTTGGACCATCTGCCGGGAGTCTATAGTCATCCTAAGGGTAACAACGAGAGGACTCATGGTTAAAAAGCGAGCAAAGAAGCAGCCCAAGGATCAGGAATATAAGGGTTTTCTAGAGCCTGAGCCGATTGGCATTCCAACCTCGCTTCCGGTTCTCGCGGCCAAAGACATGGTGCCATTTCCTGGCGTTATGATGTCGCTCTACCTCAGTCGACCAAGCAGTATTCGCGCCATGGAGGCCGCGATGAATGGCGAGCGTCTGGCGTTCGTTGTGTCTCAATCCAATCCGGACGTCGAAGACCCCACGTCGCGAGAGCTATATAAAGTAGGGGTGGTGGCGCATATCGTGCGCACTCTCCAGGTGCAGGATGGTCGATACAAGGTGTTGCTTCAGGGTTTGGTGCGCGCGCGCACCAAACAGTACACCGTACGGCAACGACACATGATCGCTCGAATCGAGCCACTTCCCATTCAGAAGCTCAAGAAAGTCACCGCCGAAACGCAGGCGATTATGAATCGCATCCGGGAGAATCTGCAGCTCCTCGTTGAGTATGAGCACCTTCCAGAGGAGATGTTGATTGTGACCGAGGAGCTACACGATCCAGGCACTCTGTCGGATGTTATACTCGCGCACTACAAGATTGAGATGGCGGACGCGCAGGCCGCGCTTGAGGAGTTAGATCCCGTAAAACGCTTGCGTTTGACGGAGACAACGATTTCAGATGATCTGAATCAATTTATCCTCTCTGAAAAGATTAAAGATAAAGCTCGCGATGAGATGAGTAAAGGACAGCGCGAGTATTATCTTCGTGAGCAGATTAAGCAGATCCAGCGTGAGCTTGGAGAGTCGGACCCTGGGTCAGATGATCTCCAAACCGTGAGAGGTCGACTCGTTGACCTACGTTTGCCGAAGCAAGCCAAAGAAGAGGCCTTCAAGCAGCTCAAACGACTTGAACAGATGAGCCCGGAGTCGAGTGAGTTCGCGCTCCTCAGGACATATCTGGAGTGGGTGATTGATCTTCCGTGGAATACCACAACTAAAGATCGATTAGATTTGGTCAAAGCCAAATCAATCCTCGATGAGGATCATTTCGGTCTCGATAAAGTTAAGGACCGAATCCTTGAATACTTAAGCGTGCGAGCGCTTAACCCTGACTCTAAGGGGCCTATCTTGTGTTTTGTGGGGCCGCCGGGAGTCGGCAAGACC
>JAFMIS010000045.1 GCA_017853915.1 bacterium | reverse complement strand
CGCCGCCTCTGTCGGAGCACCGCGGGTACACACAAACCTTTCGCGTTACAACAACCAAACCGCGGCTCATTCCAGCCTGGCAAGCTCGAGAAGAATTAAACCCCTAGTCTGACGTTGCTCATGCTCGCGACTCAAGGCGCCACACCGTTGTGATTCAGGTCATGGTAATTTTTTTTGACCAATCTCTGGACCTCTCTGCTGTGTGCGTTTAGGGTGCTTCAAGAGATCGCTTGTGAGGAGATTCCTCACGATCGATTTCGTAGGTTTTAGCGATCGCGCGATCGCTGTGTGAAACGCGCGGTCAGGCTGATGAATGTTCGCATAGGTTTTTTATGAGCGCGTCTCTTGAGATGCATCCTCTTCTCCCCGCCCTTGCGATCTCTTCGGCCCCAACACTTTTTTCGGGGAGCACGAGGAGTAAGGTTTATGCGAGTAGATTTGTTTGAGGTTTTCACCACCGGAAGCACCCTCACGCGTCGATTGGTTGCCGCAACGATCGCGCTAGTAGGCTCTCTAGCTCTTACCTGCTCAGCCTTGGCGCAAACGTCATCGCTCCCTGTCTTTCCGGGCGCGGTAGGATTCGGAACAACGACAGTCGCTGGCTCAGGACGCGGCACTTCCCCCGCTCAAACTTCAATCATTAAAGTAACCAACTTAAATGATTCCGGCACCGGATCCCTTCGTGCCTGCATGATCGCGTCAGGTCCGCGAACCTGCGTATTCGAAGTCGCGGGTTATATTAACCTACTCACGAAGATCATCGTGAAGTCGCCAAATCTCTCTGTTTTCGGCCAAACGGCTCCGTATCCTGGCATTCAGGTTCGTGACGGCACCATCGTCATTCAGGCCGACGACGTCCTTATTCAGCACATCGCGTCACGCCCCGGCGATCGAAATCTTCCTACAGATGGGGGAAATGGCGTCAAAGCAGGCGATCGTGATGGCATGGGAGTATGGGGCTCTAGCTCATCAGATCCAGTCGAACGCATCGTATTCGATCACGTTTCTGTGACGTGGGGAATGGATGAATCACTATCAACCTACACGGGAGCCAATGGCACCGCGGATGGAACGACTCCGATCAAAAACGTGACTATATCAAATTCAATCATCTCCGAGGGACTCAACAAGACCAACCACGGCGATACTGAGGGATACCACTCGATGTTCTCGCTCTTGGGCTCAAACACAAAAAACATCACCTATTATCGAAACCTCGTCGCGAATTCGAATGGTCGCCACATCCGCATGAAACAGAATTCCGATGTGGAATTTCTAAACAACTATGTCTACAACTTCGCGAATACCAGCACGAGTGGCTACAACCAGTGGAACATGGATTATACTTCGGGTGGAATCGCGAACCGAATTAATTTCATGAACAACGTCTATCAACGCGGTCCAACCACGGCTGATACGACATCGCCGGTCTTCTATTACAGCAGCTCCACACCAACGGCATCCCGGGTATACGTCTCTCATAATATTAGCTCAAACACCCGACCCACCGACTCAGGAAGCGAGTGGTTGATCGCGAACGCGAACGGCAAAGGCCTCCCATCATCTATGCAAGCAACCTCGCCCGCGTTTCCGCTCTCAAACGCGGCGAACTCGCTTGTAAATCCCGGCGGCCTCCTCAACACACTCTTGCCGATTGTTGGAGCTCGCCCATGGAATAGATACCCTCACGACACTCGTATTATCAACGAAACCGTAAACAACAAGGGGAAACACAAGGACTGCACCACCACGGCCACGTGTTGCCTCACCAACACTGGGGGCACAGGGTTCTGTCCGAATCCGGGAACTATCCTGATAGATGGATCAATCAAAGACACCAACAATCCAATTAACGCATGGTCGGTGATCCCCACCACCACACGCTCATTGGCGATCCCATCAAATCCATTGAGTATCGCTTCGAATGGATACACAAACCTCGAGAATTACATCTTTTCATTCACGGCTGACACGACTCCGGGTAGCAACACACCGACTCCTACACCGACGACTCTGACACCCACTCTCACACCCACGAGCACACCAACGCCGACTCGAACTCCAACTCCGATTCCGCCGACACTGACGTTCACCCCCACCTACACCCCGTCAGCAACTCCAACTCCTACGTTCACTGCTACGGCGACTCCGACTGGGACGCCGACGTTGACACCAACACGTACGCCCACCGCGACACCAACGGCTACGGCAACACCAACCTGGACGGCAACCGCGACGCCGATTCAAACACCAATCATTACTCCTTCAGCAACCCCCACATCAGAAAAGCGTTACGCGGTGCTCAAGGTGACTTCACTTGCCGATAGTGGGGCTGGGACTCTCAGAGCTTGTGTCACTCAACCCTTTCCTCGCGTGTGCGTCTTTGAGATCTCAGGGCGAATTAAGCTTGGCTCGGATCTTGTGGTAACTGAGCCGGATCTTATCGTGGTGGGACAAACAGCCCCTTCTCCAGGCATTTTGATCACAAACGGTGGTTTTAACATTCAGAATCATGACGTCCGCATCGAGCACCTGGCGATTAGACCAGGAGACGAGGTAGTCGGCACTGATCCATCTGTGCGAAGAGCCATCACTGTCCAAAGCGGCCCTGCTGACAACATTCGGCTCAAGAATCTCTCGCTCTCATGGGGAGTGGACTCTAACGTGACTACTCTCGGCACTGTTGATAACGTGACCATCCAAGACAGTATTATCGCCGAGGCGCTCTGGCACTCGATTCATCCGCTCGGCGCTCGCGGAAATGGCGCGTTTGTCGGCGAGGGCGCCGAAGGGATCGTGTTTTACGGCGATCTCTTGGCGGCTAATAATGACCGAAATGTTCGCTGGAAGTACAACACCCAAGGCGAAATGATTAACAACGTCATCTTCGGATGGGGTGGAACAAGTTCGTGGAATACCACCAACATATCGGATCTCGATAATTTTGATATACCCACGTATCTCGATGTGATCGGCAATGTGTATATACCTGGCTCTCAGGGATTGAGCAGCGCGTATGCGGTGTACTCCGGCAATACCCCCAGTAATTCCCGGGTGTATATCTCCGATACTATCGCTCCACAATTAACAAACATTGAGTCGAAATACCGATCATTAACGAGATTGTTCGCAGGACCGACGCCTATCGCGTCATCGAACACATATGCCTCAGTGCTTGCTAAGGCAGGTTCTCGGCCATGGGACCGAAATGCCGATGATCTGCGGATCATCGACGGAGTTAAAGCGAAGACCTTGAAGTTGCGAGACGGCGTTGGCACATGGCCGGTGTACGCACAGAACTACCGGGCAGTTTCAATATCGATTGACCCAATTTCAGAGAGTGAGCTGGACGCTGCGCTCCCTGCTTTTGAAACTAAGTGACGCGACCTGGCTCCATCTCCCATGAGGCAGGAAATGTCAGCCCGCAACATCTTCCGGGCGAGAGGGGACAGGTCCCGGGATCTGGCGCAGCTGGATATCGTTGCGGGCTGGGGGGGATATCGTCAGGCACCGGCGCGGACGGCTTTGGCTCATCGGTCCGCTCGGGCGCCGGCTTTGTCGGAGCGTCTGGCTTAGCCGGTGGTTCCTGAACTGGCGCGCTCTGTCGCAAAGCTTGCGGCGTCATATCTGTTCTCCTTGAGAATCAAATTTAGCCATGATCTCTGGAGGGATCCGGCTTCGCTCGACTCCAATCAATAAATGAACTTGGGTGATGCGCGAGGCAAGCTCCCTCTCCCAGAATGTTTTGACTCTTGGATCCGGCCATGCTCTGGGCTCGGGTATGGCAAGAACGTCCCCTCCCCTCACCACGCTCCATGTCGATGGATCAATATACCAGGGTGAGTCCAAGGACGTTCCGAAGTGGCGCTGATCGACGGCGACTATAATCGGGGCGTCACTCATGCCGTGATATCGCCACGCTTCACGCATCATATACTCACCACTCGGAACTCGCGGCGCGTTGGCGTATTTCTGATAGGCACGAGGGCCATCCATTCCGATGTTGAGATCATTACTATCAAGTGCTCGTCCGTATTGCCCCCAATACGCGCGAAGCGCGACGACCACATCAAGAAGATCAAAATACTGAGTCGCTAACCGATATACCTCGTTGGCCGCCTCACGCGCGGGAGCAAGGGAGTTCTCTAACTCTTCCAGATTGCGTGAACCCCAATCGTATTTGCCATCCCGCCAAAACGCGTGATGTACATGCCCGGAAACATCCGTGACGAGATTGTCCGCAACCATTGGATCGCCCTCCAACTCGCGTTCCCGTAGATGATAAGGAGCTGAGCCAGGTAGCGGTGCTTTCGCTAAGGATCCAAAGAGGTTTACTGCACGAGTGAGCTCAAGGAAGGGGAGATGTAGCCGTGAGGCCGCTCTTCGAAGCGAAGGAATGTGTAGCGCTTCCTGCTGTATCACCGGGAAGGATGGATGGAAACGCGCGCCATCCTCAAGCGAGAATCGTGCCTCTGTTATTGCTGGCAGAACTAAACTGGTCGGCACTAGATAGGATCCCTCGAAGCTATTATTGAAATAGTGGTCGTTCCGCACGAGCAGTGACATCGGCGTACCAGCAAAAGAGAAAGGAGCGCCCTCTCGATTTAGCACGACGCAGCCACGAAGAAAGAAAACATCCGCGCCATGGACCCGATCCAACGCCTGCGGAGAGAGGTGTCTCCACTTCTGTTTATATGGCTCGAGCGGATCGTCACTGTCCGAGTCATGCGCCAAGATACGCAACGGATCGATTCGAGCCCCCATACCTCTTCCGGGATATGTGTCGTGGCGCCTGCTGTTTACACACCAGGCTTGCGCCGATCCACGTTTAAGCTGAGCCGCATCGATCAAAAAACGAGCGAGAAGTGGCACCTCTCCATCCGGTGTATGGCGCGCGTCCACGGTGAAAGCAGAGAAGGACTCGGTGAATAGCAGCGCTCGAAGAAGAACCGAGCTCGCGTCTTTTTGCAGCTTTGTCGCTATGGGATTGGGTGTACCATCACTGAGAGTGATCCGAGTGGGGAGACCATCGGACATCAATATCTCTCGATAGGCGCTTGTCAGGTCGGCACTACGAGCCGCCGACTGCTCCTTGAGAAGCTCTCGAACAAGAGTTTGTCCCATTCCCTCGCGCAATCGGTCAGCGATATCGGAAGAGCGGTGTGGCCCCTCGCCACCTATAATCTGCCTCGATATCTTCTCCAAAGGTGCTCCCGGCAGGCCTAACGCGATGAATTGCAAGACTTCGGCCATCACCCATTGCGTGTTGATCAGATCGTGCTGACTGATTCGAGATACCGCTCCGACAGGGGTATGAAACAGGGCGTTCTCTACTGCCTGCAGCTCACCCTTAGCTAACCGCACGGCTTCCGCCAGTTTAGGGCGGTCACGATCGAAGTAACACCAGAGGGGAGTCAGGCCCTCACTCTGGAGATTTTCAACCGCGTGCATCCATTCAGACCAGTTTTCAAAAAATGCCTTATGACGCCCCTGCTCGAACGCATGCGCCATGTCCTCCACAGCTCGGCAATAATACGTGGGAATAAAATTCAGCAACGCAGGCCTCGTCGCGACCTCAGTAATTGCATCATGAAAACTAGCGAGAAAGCGTTGCTTCAGGGTCGGATATTCCCTGAAAAATGGCGCGTCAAGGAACAGCCTTTGCCACAACGGATTGAACCGATCTCTGGGAAGATCCCCTTGATTGAAGGTATTTCGAATAGTCTCGTGCATCCAACCTAAAGGATCCACGAGAGACGCGTAAAGACACGAGAGTGCGCGTACTGGGGACTCAGCCGCCAAGGCCCGCGACATGTTCTGAAGAAGCCGATCGGTCTCCTCAGGTCGCAGGACCGCGGCCTCCTTAGTCAAAAGGTCCAATCGCGAATTCCAGGCTTGAATTAAGCTTAGACACGCCGTGCGCTCTGGGCCATGAGAGGCGTTAATGCAGCAGGAGATGACGCTATGAACATCGGCGCACACGGTGCGACTACAGAAAGATATTGCTTTAAGAATGACATGTTGTCCGTCTCGCGGCATGTCCGCGCGACCTGCTCGAAGAGTTTCAAGCTCTAACGCCACCGGCGTATTCGTTGCCAGCCTTGAAACTAACTCTACCCATCCCATCCCCGTTTGCTCCCGACCGGCTTGGGGAAAGGCTACATCGCGCAGATAGCTCACGAGGGTATCCCGCGCAGACGCTCTAAAGATGGGGCCCCACGTCTTCTCGAGCTCGGGGAAGAAGTCCCTCGGTTTCGGCTCTGCCGTGAACACTCCATTCCGATTCATGGATTCCGCGACAACTTGCAGCTCACACTGGGTCACCCCAACACCAGCCAACATGCGCACGAAACCCTTGGCGTCCGCGGGAAGCAAGAAGAAGGGACGCCACGCCTCGTTGCGTTCGCACAGTTCAGACTTCAAGGCAGACCACACATCTTTCGGCTCAGTCAGGGCTCGCGCTGGAAGACTTGGAGTGTCGTTCCCCGATCCCTTGGCAGAGGGGTGTCGCTGAGACGAGGGAGTATGACGCGGGTTGTGGGCCATAGCGGGGCCGAACTATAGCAACCTAAGCGGCTATTCTCATCTGATTCCTTCGGAAAATTTCGCTGCCATGATTGTGTGCCTTGCCCCCGCTATCTTCGCCTCGGGTAACGATCTCTTGAGTCGTTTTCTGTCGGTACTGGGCATCGTGGGAGCCGCGGGTACTCCTAGGAAGCTGCCGCGATGTCGTAGCCGGAAGCCTCGCGGCGTCTTCGGCTCGCGGGTGCCAACCCCTTAAGTCACTCCCCAAATCCAAACACTCTCGACTCATCAACCACGGTACCCGTCATGGCACTGCCTACTGAAATCCGAAAACATCAAGTTGTGCAATCCCACATAGCTCAATCGCGCACCAATTTCAGACTAGCCTCATGAGCCCCTCTCCGTGTTATTTTAAGACAACACGCAACTAGTGATTTGACGAGGAAGAGATGCCTATGCCCAGCTCTGTGATGATGATGTGTCAGATAATTATAGCTCTTGGGATCTATAATGTGTGGATCCTGCGCGTCAATAAACCCACAGCGTGGAGAGGGGGCGCAGCGAAAAATATGGTGGAAGAATTTCGCGCGTATGGGCTCTCTGAGTCGATCATGAAACTCGTCGGGGCATGTAAAGTGCTCATCGCCACCTGTCTCATCATTGGCATCTGGTATCCCCCAGTAACGCCAGTAGCAGCCCTCGCTCTTGCCGCGTTTATGCTCGCGGCTGTCATAATGCACGCGCGGGTGCGGGACCCGATTCGAAAATCGGTACCCGCAGCCATCATGCTACTGCTGTGTCTGCTCGTCGCTTGTCAGAGCTCGGGCTACTGAATATTACACTCTTGCCGGATCTGAGCGATCTTAGCTTCGAGATCACGATTGTATTCTCCGGTCGCTACCTGCGCTCGGTCCCTGTAATCACCCAGAAGAATGCCCGCTGCCGCCGAGAATGGGATAACCGAGCGAACGCCCGCTAAGACCTGCTTACCCACCGAAGCCTTCTCCTCTTCAAGAGTCGCGATATCGTGAGTCGCTGTACCGCAATTTACCGGAGCGGAGAGGTCTTTTTTCGCCTCCTCAGAGATTGAAGGCATCGGCGAAATGTTTTTTCTATCGGCGCAACCAGCAACCGCGATCGAAATAAAAAGTACGGAGAGACAGGACGTCATGCGCGTAAGATTCATAGCAAACCTCATCAATGCTTGTTATGGGCCCAACCGTAAACCTAAAAGGTGTGGTGGGTAAACTACCTTTTCGCACCACCCAGCCCGGCACCCTAGTTCCAAGTCACGAGTGATACAGTCAACAATCGCGAGATCCTTTTCCAGGATGCTAATATTATTCCTGGAGCTGCTTGACATGCCAAACACAGCACTGGTATGTGTTACGCCGTTTATAAATATGGCTTTTGGCTGGGGCAATTATAATACCCCTGAAGAAGAGCTTAACTGCCTGATATATTAGACTAACATATGAAACAGCTGCGAATATTACTACCATTGATCTTGATCACTAGCTGGTCTTTTTGCCCGTTGGCGCAGGCTGATGAACGAGCTGAGCTGGAGATGTTAAAAGCCCGCATTCAGGCTCTAGAGGCGAAGCTCAACGAACAGGAGAAGAAGGTTGAAGAGAAGACCTCTACCCTCGCCACAGAGATTCAACAGTCTCGACTCGGGCAACTGATCCCAGAGAAAAAAGAACTCAAGAGCCAGTGGGGATTGGGTCCCGCGGCTTCGGGCGTTTATAACGTATCGAGCGGTCTCTCAATCGGAGGATACGGCGAGGCCAACTATCGCGCCTTCGTTGATGACGCGCAGGGGCAGAAAAACACCGCCGATCTGTTACGGCTCATCACCTATGTTGGTTACAAGTTTAATGATCACATCCTGTTCAACTCAGAGATTGAGATGGAACACGCCAACACGGAGGATATCGGGGGAACATCCGGTGAAGAAAGCGGTGAGGTCGAGGTTGAATTCGCGTACCTCGACTTCTTAATGGAGAAACAATTTAACGTCCGTGCAGGTTCGGTCTTGATTCCGATGGGATTTATCAACGAGATGCATGAGCCACCTTACTTCTTCGGCGTACGTCGGCCAGAGGTCGAGACCGTGCTTATTCCCAGCACCTGGAACGAAATCGGCTTCGGATTTTTCGGACAGGGCGAAGCGGCTGGAAAGGTTGAGTACCGCACGTACCTGGTCAATGGACTGCGAGCTTCACGCTTTGAGGATTCTGGTATTCGGGAAGGACGTCAATTAAGCAACCGCGCGCTCATGGAGGATGTAGCGTGGACGGGACGGCTCGACTACAGCCCGAATTTCGCGCCTGGACTTCTGGTGGGCGGATCGTTCTGGCTCGGAAATTCGGGACAGAACGAAGACTTCAATGGAAGCCATCCAAACGTCTTTACCGCTATCGGAGAGGCTCACGCTCAGTATCGCTATAGACAGCTCAGTCTTCGAGCCCTTGGATCATGGACTGGGATCGATGACGCCGCAACAGTCAGCGCGGCGAATGGAGAGACCATCGCGAGTCGAATGGACGGATGGTATGTAGAGGCCGGATACGACATCCTTCCTCACCTTGTCCGTGGCACCCGTCAAGCTTTGGCTCCCTTTGTGCGCTACGAACACCTCGACACGCAAGCGGCGGTTCCGTCAGGATTTCAGCGCAATTCATCGCTGGATCAGCAGGTCTACACTATCGGTCTCTCGTACAAACCGATTGATAGAGTCGTCATCAAAGCGGACTACCGAAACTTCCAAACTGACGGCCCGACACCGACCGCGGACGAAGTGGCAGTGGGGCTCGGTTTTGTGTATTAACGTGGCTGAGAGGAGTGAGGGAGATGCTGCGGATCAAAAAGGCCTCGGATACCAGGCGAAGGAAAGGGGCAGTAGCCTTGCTCAGAGCGGCGTGCCTGCTTCTTGGGATCTATAGCTCCTCTCTCAGCTCTGCCCACAGCGAAGTGTTCCTCGCTAAGGACGAAGCCCTCGCTCTCGCTTTCCCTGAGGGGGCAGAGATCTCCGAACGAACAGTGGTTCTCTCACAGGAACAGAGAAGCGAGATAGAGAACCGATCGCAGACCACCATATCTTCAAATCTCTTTCACTACTTTGAGGGGAAACGCGCCGGAGAGGTCTCAGGATATGCTGTTATCGACTCTCGGATTATGCGCACGTCACCGGCGGTTTTCATGGTTGTTTTCTCTCCCGACCGAACGGTCTCAAAGGTAGTGCTGCTAGCCTTTCATGAGCCCTCGGAGTATCAACCTACAGAGGCGTGGCTTCATCATCTTGCGGGCACTATACCGTTAGAGGATTTAACACCTGGACACGGAGTTCCTCCAATTGCAGGATCGACCTTGTCAACCCAGGGACTCTCCGATGGAGTTCGGGCCGCGCGAGCCTCAATTGATGTGGTCTTCGAGGAGAAAAGATAGATGCGATTTGTAATCACCGGCGAATGGAACAAAAACACCTTACTTCGGGTGATCGTATTATTCTTTCTGTTTTACTGCTTCGCTTTTTGGCTCACTAACTTTGGCCTGTACTTCTTCAAGATGGGATTAACGTACCAATCGGTAGTTGATTACTACTTAGGGTCTTCGCAGAATTTTACTCAACCGAGAAGTCTGATGGGTTTGATGGAGGTCAGCCACTTTCACCTCTTCGCGATGGGGATCTTTCTCGTCACGTTGACGCATCTTCTGCTATTTGTTCCTGCTCCGATTGGGCTCAAACTTGCTCTGATTGTCCTTTCGTTCACAAGCGCATTCTGTGATGAGGCATCCAGCTGGTTGGTTCGTTTCGTAAGCCCAGGCTTTGCCTATCTCAAGATAGCCTCGTTTATAACCCTACAAACCTCGGTGCTTGTTATTATTGCACTAGCGGTATGGGCCGTGGCCTTCGCTAAACCGAGCGCGTATACCGACTCAAATACCCGCACGCGAGTATCATGACCTGGATAACAGGGCGCCGGTCTCGTCTCTTGTGTTTCGTTGTGGCGCCGCTTCTCGCGGGGGCCCTGCTGGCGTGCTCCTCGTATTCTCACACCAGCCGCACCGCACATACTCCGATCAGTGAGGTGCGTTACGTCATGGGGACACTACTCGATATTAGCGTGTATGCCTCATCAGAAGGGGCTGGGCGTGATATCCTTAATGAGACCTTCAAAGTGGCTGAAAACCTCGACTCACTACTAAGCACCTACCAACGGGAGAGTATTGTAAGCCAGTTCAATCGAGA
>JAFMIS010000044.1 GCA_017853915.1 bacterium | reverse complement strand
TGGCGGTCAAGATATTCGGTGACGACATGCAGGAATTGGCATCCCAAGGGAATCAGATCGCGCACATACTCGAGCGTATCCCTGGTGCGTCTGATGTCAAGGTGGAGCCTGTTTCGGGCTTGCCGATGATTGAGGTTCGGCCGAACCGGGCAGCGTTAGCGCGCTTTGGTATTCAAGCAAATGTTATTCAGGATATTGTTACTACGGCATACGCCGGACGAGAGGTTAGTAAGTACTACGAGGGAGACAGAAGTTTCCCGATCGTGGTGAGGCTTTCTGAAGAGGACAGGGGCAGGGTGGAGCGCATAGCGTCCCTACCGATCCCGCTACCAAGCATTGAGGCCTCTCACATGCATACGATTGAGTCTAAAGGTCCTCAACTCCCAACGGCCTCTGATGATATGCGTTATGTACCACTCGGCGCGATAGCTGAGGTCGTCGTGGGGCAGGGCCCAAATCAACTCAGTCGTGATAACGGTAAGAGGCGGGTTGTGGTGACAGCGAATGTAAGGGGGAGAGATCTCGGCTCATTCGTGAGTGATGCTCAGCGGCTGGTACAAGAGCGGGTGCCCTTACCGACCGGTTATTGGCTGGGATGGGGGGGACAGTATGAGAATCTGATCGCGGCAAACCGGAGGCTCGTAGTGGTAGTTCCCCTTGTGTTGCTGGCTGTCTTCTTGCTTATCTCAATAACCTTTCAATCATTGGGTTACTCTCTTTTGGTGTTTAGCGGGATTCCATTTGCTCTCTCAGGTGGAGTGTTAGCTCTCTGGTTGCGAGGCCTTAATTTCTCGATCTCGGCTGCGGTAGGATTGATCGCTCTTTCTGGAGTGTCAGTGTTGAACGGATTGGTACTGGTAGGCTTCACTCGGCAGTTGCTTAGTCGTGGGATTCCAGCGCGCGACGCCGTCCTGGAGGGAGCGGCGACCCGGCTCCGTCCGGTTCTCATGACAGCTCTGGTTGCCTCACTTGGCTTCGTGCCCATGGCACTTTCACAAGGCACCGGATCGGAGGTTCAGAGACCCCTTGCAACTGTCGTGATAGGGGGAATTATATCAGCGAGTGCTCTGACCTTGATTGTTGTTCCGATTATGATCTTCCTCTTTACCTCGGGGTCGGACGGGACTTCTTTGTGGCGGCGGCTGGTTGCTTTCGTCATAACGAGGGCTCGTGGGCTTGCGATCGTGGCGAGTCTTCTTGCGATAACACAGGGATGCTCCCCCTCACGGGTCGACCTTGTGACGGACGAGCAGGTGCAGGTGGAGCTCGATGTCCCATCAGACTACCGAGTAACCTATCGTGTCTATCAAGAGCCTCAACAGTTTGAGGTCTCGGGCGAGTTGTCGAGTGTCATGAGCTCCCCGCGCTTGATCATGGGACACCTTCACATCACTGTCCTTGATTCTGACGGGAGGGTGACGGATCGCCGCGAGACTGCCTTGAGGCAGGAGCAGACGCCTCTACGATCCCACGAGGGAACAGCCAAGTTTCACGTTCACTTTGCTGGTAGTCTTCCTCCTCATTCTCGAGTTGTGATCTCCTATCAGGCTTCCAAGGGATAGCAGCATGTAGAATGCGGCGTAAAAACCGTGTTCGAGAGTCTGTAGTGTTAGCCGGTCATTTTATGCGCCGCGTGTCGTGTTTTTCTTTCAATTTCCACCTCCCTGTGATACCGAATGGCACTGATGAGTTCGGTAAAAAAAGAGGTAGTGAAATGAAGAAGAGATCATTTTTTACGGCAGTTGGGTTGGTGTTGGGTGTACTCGTGGGCGAGTCGCAGGCGCAACCACCCTCATTTGCCGCAAAGGGATTGGATGGAGCCCCTAAGAAAGCTGAGCCCTCGTGCAACGCCGAGCCAAAGGATCCGTCGATCTGGGACAAAAGTATTACGGCCGGGTTTAACTACACCGAGGGAAATAGCAAAACTTCAAGCCTTAACCTCAATGGGAAGGTTTTCCGAGATTATCAGGAGGAGGCGTGGCGGTTCGAAATGGATTACAACTACGGAAATGCCGCTGATAGCCCTGACAGTCAGCGTGAGGTAACGAAGAATAATTTCCGCGCGAACGCCGATTACAAACATACTCTCGATACGGTCTGGTTCGCGGGCGGTAACACGTCCTTCGCCTACGATGAGATTGCGGATTTGAACTACCGGGTGATATTGAGCCCAGCTCTCGGCGCATATGTTGTCAAGGATGACGAAACTACGCTGAGCTTAGAGGCAGGTCCCTCGTACGTGTTTGAAAAGTTGGGAGGACGAGAGGATGATTTCGCCGCGGCCCGTGTGGCGGATCGATGGTTATGGAAAGTTAGTCAAACAGCAAGTTTGTATCAGTCAGCGGAGTATCTGATCAGCTTCGAAGACTCAAGCGATTATATTTTTAACGGAGAGGTGGGAGTCGAGGCGGCCCTAACGTCGAAGGTCAACCTCGTATTTGCGGTACGGGACTACTATATCAACCAACCAGCCGAGGATCGACAGCCGAACGACGTTTACACTATCACGGGATTAAAAGTTAATCTGTAGGAGGGTGAGTATATGGGCGTAACTAAGAAAGCGATCTCGATCGTAGATGAATTTAAGGCGTTCGCGTTTAAAGGTAATGTTGTAGACCTCGCTGTCGGAGTGATCATCGGAGCTGCCTTCGGCAAAATAGTGGACTCCCTGGTGAAGAGCGTAATTATGCCCTTCATAGGGAGTATCCTTCCTGGTGAGCAGGGATACCTAGGTTGGAAGTTTGTCATCAACGGTAAGGATATACCGTATGGTCTCTTTATCGGTGAGGTAGTGAATTTTCTGATCGTTGCTCTCGCCCTTTTTGTGTTCATAGTTAAGTTTCTCGGTTGGATTATGAAGACTAAGGAGGAGGCTTCAACTGCTCCTCCTGCGCTGACTAAGGATCAGGAACTACTCACGGAGATTCGGAATCTCCTCCGCAAGAGTTAGGCGTTCGAGTGCTGTGAGTCGGGTTCTACATCTGCTTTGACACAAGCATGTGGAGGTGAAGCCAGGCAGGATATCGAGGTACACAGACGGGGCAACGTGGCAGTTCAACTGATTCGTTGCTGAATCATGTTGAAGTCCTATGCTGAGGGAAGGGCTTCTTGAACCACAATCTCTTTGCTCGGCTGAGTCCTCTGTGGTTCCAACCCGACGCGTCGGAGTTGCGTAGACGGCATCAGGCTGCCCGAGAGTATTACGAGCTCATAGTTAGATCAATTTGAGGCTGACGTGCGCAGTCTAGGTAGCTGGAATCCCTAAGTTGTTTACCTTCGGTAGGGTTCCGAGGTAGAAGTCTGTCTCATGGCTCTTAAGGTTCTTGTTAGCGCGGGTGAGGTATCAGGGGATCAGCACTTATCGCGAGTTGTGCAGGCCCTCAAGGCGCAGCTTCCCGACGTGGTGATACGTGGCATGGCAGGACGGGAATCTCAGCTCGCTGGAGCAACCCTTGACGTGGACTGCTACAGGGCCGGGGCGGCGATGGGATTTCTCGAGCTGTTTCGCTCCGCCGCCAAGATCGTATCCTCATTCCGGCTTATGGCGCGAAGTATCCGAGAGTGGCGCCCCGATGTTCTGGTTCTCGTCGACTATCCCGATTTCAATTTGCGGCTGGCAAAAGTCGCGCACTCGCTCGGTATTCCAGTTGTGTATTTTATTCCGCCCAAGGTTTGGGCGTGGCGAAGGGGGCGAATTAGAAAGATAGCGCGATACGTCGATCGGATAGCCGCAATCTTTCCCTTCGAGCCCGAGTTCTATTCACACTATGGCTACGAGCAAGTCGTGTATGTTGGTCATCCGTTATCTGAGGTCATCGGTCAGGTCACTCCTTCAGACGCGCGCGCGAATTCCGTACTTCTGTTACCGGGCAGTCGTAAAAGCGAGGTTGAGAGGATATTAGTGCCGATCCTTGGTGCATTTGCCAGGGTACGCGGAAAACACCCGAATCTGCGGGCAACGGTATTGCTGGCGCCCAATATGGATAGCACATGGGCAAAGGACGTAGCGTGCAAGCATGTTGATCCATCGGTGCTTGCGGCGACAGATTGGGTACGTGGAGAGCCCCTGGATGAGATGCGCAAAGCCCGCGTGGGCGTCTTGAAATCCGGTACATGCAACTTGGAGGGCGCGATCGCGGGGTTACCGTTTGTATGTGTGTACTCTGGTGGCATAGTCGCCAGGATGATAACCTTTCTATTAGTTTCTCTCCGAGAGTGCTCGCCCGTAAATATTATACGCTCCGGCACCGTGCGAGAGTTGATGCGAGTGAGACTTCCCGAAGCTGAGATCGCGGAAGAGGTGGAGCGTATCCTTGAGGATGGTCGCGAACGCTCTGAGATGCTGGAGAATCTCGTCACCGTGCGCGACGCTCTATGTGGGGAGCAAGCGCTCGGAACCGTGTCGCAGCGTGTGGCTCGGCTAATTATTGAAACAAGCGCGAGGAGCTAGGGGCGTTGTATGTATAGAAGAATCTTTAAATACCTGCGCCCTCATTATCGAAAATTCTGGGCAGCGCTTGCGTTCATGGTCGTATTTGGCGCTACTGATGGCGTAGTCCCTTTCTTGGTTAAATACATTCTTGATGGAGTTTTTACTCAGCGTGATGAGAAGCTTCTCTGGATTCTTCCCATTCTCCTGGTGGGGTTCTCTGTGGTTCGCGCAATCGCGGATTTTGGACAACAGTTCCTTATGGCCTCCGTTGGTCACAAGGTGACTGAGGATATTCGCAACGACGTCAATAGACACGTCCTTTCTCTCTCTCCGGATTTTTTTGTTAAGAATTCAACTGCCGAGATTCTCTCGCGCGTGACGTCGGATGTTCTTTTAATTCGCACACTGTTGACTGACTCATCGGCGGCGATAATTCGGGATTCGATTCGCGTTGTGGTGTTGTTGTGCTCATGCACCTACCTTGACCCGATGTTGTCGGCGTTGGCAGTGGTCTTTTTCCCCCTGGCGGGCTTTCCGATAGCTCGCATCGGAAAGAGGATGCGAAAATTGTCAAAGAGGGGGCAGGACGCGATAGGCTCGCTCGCGGCGCTCTTTCAAGAGAGTATGCAGGGCCATCGAGTTGTAAAGATATTCTCCCGCGAGCAGTTTGAGCAGGAGCGGTTTGAACGTGGTAATCACGAGCTGACAAAGACATTTATTCGCTCTGAACGGGTTCGTGCATTGGCGGGTCCGATTAATGAGGTTCTGGCGAGTTTGGCTGTTTCTGGTGTGCTCCTGTATGGCGGCTATACTGTTATTTCTGGGGCTCGCACAGCTGGCGGTTTTATGGCTTTTCTAGTCTCGGTCTTCTTGATGTATGAGCCATTCAAGAAACTCACGCGAGTGAACGCTACCGTGCAACAAGGACTGGCGGGGGCGCAGCGAATTTTTGAGATCCTTGATACACCACCAACGATTCAGGAGCCGCTTAATCCCACCCCATTGCCACTGGGCCATGCCATCGAATTTCATAATGTGTCGTATGAATACCCGACGCGTTCGGAGGGAGAGACCAAGGTTGAGGCTCTGAAGAATATTTCTCTTCTTATCCCGGAGTCAAAAAAAGTGGCGCTGGTTGGATTCTCTGGTGCTGGTAAGAGTACGCTGGTTGATCTCATTCCGCGATTTATCGATCCCACTCAGGGATCCATATCTCTTGGTGGTGTTGACATTAGGACCGTTGGTTTGGCGGGGTTGCGGTCGCGGGTCGCCATGGTAGGGCAGCATACCTTTCTCTTTAACGACACCGTGTACAACAATATCGCCTATGGAAATCCAGCGGCCTCGCGGGCGGAAGTTTTAGGGGCGGCGCAGGCCGCGTTTGCCACGGATTTTATCGAGCGATTGCCCTTGGGCTTTGAGACCATTGTAGGCGAGGGTGGAATGAGCTTGTCGGGTGGAGAGCGGCAGAGATTGGCGATTGCGCGCGCCATTCTAAAGAACGCGCCTATTCTCATCCTTGATGAGGCCACGGCTTCCCTTGATAACCGCGCTGAGCGGGAGGTGCAGATGGCTATCGAAGCATTGGTATCGGGCCGCACAACTGTTGTTATCGCGCACCGACTCTCGACTGTGCGTGACGCTGACACTATCGTAGTGATGAGTGGAGGGAGAATAGTCGAGCAAGGAACACACGATCACCTCCTTTCCCTTAACGGAGAGTATTCACGGCTCCATGCGCTCCAGTTCCGGGACGTTGAAGCGGTGGCAGAGCTTGCTGTCTAGCCCTATGGAGTGCTGTCCCGACGGTTACGCGCAGGTGACCGCGCCCTAGAGAGGAGTTGCGCTTGCTCAAGCCAAACCTGGGAAGTCGCTGTGTTGCTCTGCCACGATTGTCTGAAAATGGGATGGCAGTTCGCAACTTTTCGTGAATGGGCCCGAATTAATATTCATGCGATCTCTATCTCGTTTGATTATGGGAGGGTTTGTGTGGGTGGGAATGTGCACCTGCCGACCATACCTGGGATATTGCTGGCCCAAGCGCTCTGTCGCTGCCCCGCTTAAGCGCTCGGAAGCGCACGCCCACGTAGAAACTACCCGCCTGCGTCTAGCCACCCCTCATTGGGTTGTGTTCACTCGGCGCGGAGAACGTCGCATTCAGAACCTCAATGTTGAAGTGGCGAATGTACGGGCAATTATAGCTCGGGAGGTTGAGGTATATACTCGATTCGGTACCGGCGAGGCGTTTCGTCTTGCCGGGCCGCGCAGCCTCGGAGGGGGCCAGAAGGCAACATACGTCCTGCGCGGGAAGCCGACGATTGTTTCGATGGGGACGCCTGCGGTTGTCGCGCAGTGCTCAAACTGCGAACGATAGACGAAATAGCTGGCCCAAGAGGCAATGTAAGGCCTACGTTGAGTCTGTTGTGGCTTAGACACCAAAGATTATTACGAACGCCAGTGCCACGTGCAATTCCTAGGCGGGTTTCTGGGGACTTAACCATTGAAGAGGCACAGGTTTTACCCTATTTGCCGGAGGTCGCTCGGGCAGATACACTAAGGCGTCATGGCTTCGCGAGGACGATTCATACGGAACATAAAGACGGTAATTGGGGGCACCCTCGCTGCTGTCCTCATCCGTATGCTCTCGGTCACGATTCGTTGGGAGTGCGTTAACCGCTCAGGATTGACCCCTCAGGATACTACGCGGGCGGGAATCTTCGTTTTCTGGCATGGTCGAATGTTGATGCTCCCCTCATGGTACTTTCGGATCAGGGGCAGACGCGCTCAACTGCCGTATATGCTGATCAGTCAGCATGGTGATGGTAGGCTGATCGCATTCGCTGTTCGATTGTTGGGAATTCACTCCATCGCTGGCTCTTCGACGCGCGGGGGCGCGAACGCGGCGCTTGAGATGATAGAAGCGGCACGAAATGGTTCGGATGTAGGACTAACTCCCGATGGGCCTAAAGGTCCACGATATGAGTGTAAGGATGGGGTTGTGCTTGTCGCTACAAAGACGAGTTTGCCGGTATATCCTATGAGTTATTCAACGGAGCGACGCTGGCAGCTGGGGTCCTGGGACGGGATGATTATTCCCAAACCTTTCTCTCGCGGTGTGGTGGTCTTCGGAGAGCCGATCGATCCTGTGGGATGCGATGATCCAGACCAACTCCGTATGAGAATTCAAGACGCGCTACGACAAACTACAGAGAGGGCCGATGGACACTGGGCTTCTCTCTAAGACCTACCGATGTGCTACCACGTGCGCGATTCCGTTTGTAGCGCTCGGATTGCTCACTTCATCCCGCGGGCGTCGCCGATATTCGGAACGATTTGGGGAGTGGGGTGCGCTCGCGCCGATCGGATGGTGGTTGCATGGGGCCTCGGTTGGAGAGGTTCAAGGGCTCATCCCATTTATTAAACACATTCGCGAGAGGGGGATTGAAGATCGAATACTGCTTACGGGAACCTCTCCCACCGGACTTGATAGAGGCAGGGCGCTCGTGAATGAGACCCGTCTGATTCCTCTCGACGCTCCGTGTTTGGTTGCTAGAGCGTTGCGGAATCTTTCGTTCGATCGTTTCATAATCTCGGAGACCGAATTGTGGCCCGAGCTTTTGCAACAGGTCATCGCTCGAGGCGCGCCGTGTCACATAATAAATGGCAGAGTATCGGATTATACCGTGCGACGATACATCGGTCTCAGGAGCTTATTTGCTCCTCTCTTGGCGAGGTTTGTGAGTGTCTCTGTTCCAGATGAGGAGCAGCGCTCTCGGTTCACTGAGCTGGGGGTCGATGCTGGCCGTATTCATGTTACGGGCCATACAAAATATGACACTGAGCCTCGGTATGCAGGCGAGGAAGCCCGTATCGAGATGCGGCGGGTGTTGTTCCCTGAGTGCCCGGCCGAGACGCCTATTGTTGTATTAGGTAGTGTGCGCCCAGGTGAGGAGCGATATTGGTTTGAGCCGCTCAAGAGGCTGTGGAGTGAGGGAGTGCGCTGTAAAGTGATCATAGCGCCGCGGCACGCTGAACGTTTCACGTATTTCTGGGAGGAGGCGCAAAAGTTGCCGGTAGGTGTTGTTCGGCGTTCGGCTGGATCGGTGATGGCTGGGCGTGATCACGATGTGCTCGTGCTTGACACTATGGGAGAGCTTGAAATGGCCTATGCTGCGGCTGACCTCGCTTTTGTGGGGGCTATGCTGGTCAACATCGGAGGGCACAACCCCCTTGAGCCGGCGATGTATGGAGTTCCAGTGGTAGTGGGGCCGCACCATTCGGTTATCCGGGAGATCGTGGGGGAGATGCGGGCGCGGGGTGGCATCTGTGAGGTTGCGAGCGACGAGGATGTGTACGCGCTATTGAAGCGCCTGTGCTCAAACGAGGAACGACTTCGGGAGATCGGCCATGCCGGTCGTTGCGTGTGGGAACATCATCGAGGTTCATCGGGTCGTGTGTATGCTGTGCTATCTGAGAGTGAGGAATATCGATGTCACTCATTCTGAAAGCATGTTCGATACTGTACGGAGCTGTCGTAGGAATACGCGGATGGCTCTACGACAGAGGGTTGCTGCGTTCTTACCGGAGCCGCATTCCTGTCGTAAGTGTTGGGAACATAACCGCTGGGGGAAATGGAAAGACACCTCTCTGCATCATGATTGCCCGGGAGTTGGGCCAGCGAGGGGTTCGAGTGGCTATTCTATCGCGGGGATATGGAGGCCGAGAGCGTGGGCCTCATCGAGTCGCCTCAACCGATGTAGCCGCTCAGGTTGGTGATGAACCCCTGCTGATGGCGCAAGCCGGGTTTCAGGTGTATGTATCACGTTCTCGAGTCAAGGGTGTGAGGTGTATTGAGCGAGATGGCACGGCAGATGTTGTGCTTCTTGATGATGGCTTACAGCACCGCGCCTTAGAGCGTGATCTGGATATAGTATCAGTGTTTGCGGGAACGGAGGATGCTGTACGAGCTTTCTTGAGGGGGGAGCTTCTCCCATCGGGGCTGTTCAGGGAATCTCGCCGAAAGGCTCTTGAGAGGGCGTCGCTCGTGGTTTTTTCTCACCGCACGGTGTTGTCGGGTGCGGGGCTCCCCTCAGTTGACGAACGCCTGTTACGCGTGATGCCCCCTGGGCTAGCTGTGTTTCGTTCGTATCTTGAGGCTGAGCGGGTTCAATGGCTTGTGTCGGAGGAGTCGCTGCAGCCGCAAGAGGTTATCGCGTTCGCGGCTATCGCGAATCCTGAGGGCTTTTTCGCGTCTCTTCAGCACATCGGATTTAGAGTTCGGAAAACCTTTTCGTATCCCGATCACTATCAATTCCAGAAGGCTGATCTGCAAGCAATGTGTCAGGAGTTTCCCAATCTTCCCCTCGTGTGCACTGAGAAGGATGCGGTAAAATTAAGGTCCATGGAGAGCGCGATAGTAGCAAGGATTGCGCAGTTACATGTAGTGGCGCGGGTGGTACCTGCCGATGCTTTCATCGCGCAGATCCTGCGTAGGATTCAACGATAGGAGCGTTCTATCGGTTGTGGCTCGTATGAATGATCATTCGGACGCGATAAAAATCGACACACTACGGCGACAGGCTCTCAATGTCTGCCAGGACCCCGGCGTCTATATCA
Organism: bacterium; assembly: GCA_017853915.1. Taxonomy (GTDB): domain Bacteria; phylum Bdellovibrionota_C; class UBA2361; order UBA2361; family OMII01; genus OMII01. Next base: position 802 of record JAFMIS010000044.1, on the reverse strand, counting down.
TGCGAGATGATGGGGGTGTCGTCCTGTATGTCGGTAAAGCGAAGAATTTAAGAGCCAGGCTCAAGACATATTTTGCCGGCGGAGATGGGCGCTATCAGATCGAATATCTTCTTAAACGGCTCTCTTCGTTCGAGACAATCGTTACTCAAAATGAGGAGCAGGCATTCGTTCTCGAACGAGATCTGATCGGAAGATATAAGCCTCGCTACAATATTCTTCTTAAGGATGACAAGTCATATTACTCAATCCGAGTAGACCAGAACGCCGAGTGGCCGCGGCTCGAGCTTGTTCGACGTGTTCAGAACGACGGAGCGACCTATTTTGGCCCCTATGCCTTCGGTAGTGAGCTGCGTGGGTTGCTTGAGGTAATCCGAAAGGTTGTGCCACTACGCTCGTGCTCCGATTCGGTGCTCTACAATCGAGCGCGACCGTGCCTTGAGTATCAGATAAAGCGTTGCTGTGCGCCGTGTTGTTTGCCGGTTTCTCGCGAGGAATATCAAGATCTTCTAAAACAGGCGATATCCATCGTAGAGGGTAAGACGTCAGGGACGATTCGTGATCTCACAGCTCGAATGGAAGATGCATCTAATTCACTTCGATTCGAGGAGGCGGCAGCGTGGCGAGATAGGATCGATATTTTGACTCAATTTAACTCCACGCACTCTCTGGTGACCTTTCGAGGCGAGAACCGAGATGTATTCGGATATGTACGTGATGGAGACCAGGCCGCTGTGTGTGTCTTGCTTGTGCGCAACGGGCGGATTATTGAGAGCAAGCCCTTTCTGATTGGAGACCTTCAGGT
>JAFMIS010000043.1 GCA_017853915.1 bacterium | reverse complement strand
GGACCCCGAAGCTGCCCGACACGAGCATGTACCGTTGGGTTTACATCCGCACTCATCTGGGGTCTTGCCCATCGCCTTACATATCAGGGCATCTGGAATGCTGGGATGATCGTCTCCGGCATTGGCGCCTGGAACAGTACCAACTACAACTCCACTGGTCGGATCCACGAGTGCCCACGAATCGCCGAGCTTCACAAGAACTAGAGCATGCCCAAACGGTTCAGGCTCGCCGTTCGATTTCGCGCACTGCGCAGCTATTGAAAGGCAGGAGTAGCCCTCCTCCTGACACCACCGATGAAGATCGTAGGCGTAGTCAGTGCAATTTCGGAACACACTGTACCAGAGATTCTCATCAGGCTGAGCCTCCCAGTCCCCACAACACTTGTAGATGTGGTCATCCACCACCTGTAGTCGGCACGATTCCTCCTCAGACAAGGATGGTGAGGTTGGCATCGGGATGGGAGTTGCTGTCTGGACCGGCGTGGGGGTAGGGCGCAAAGGACGACACGGCTTCTTTCCCCTCTGGCATCGAGAGCTCTTCTTCTTTTGCGCCGCGCTTCTCTGGGAGCCCCTTCTCGGCGCAGTTACTTTTTTATCAGCTCTCGGCGTCGCTATCGCATAGCGTCTTGGCGATGCCGAGGCAGCCGGTAGGCAAACTACCATGGCACCAAGACATAGGAGGAGCAGCGCAGGCACGAATAGACAACGGTATGTAGAATATCCCCACGACTGAATCTCCCTCAATCAGACCCCCCTAGCGACCACGATAAGCACAAAGCATATGTCTTAGTTGGGCACTCGGATGGAGTTGCCGAAAACTTTATGAACCGGCGTCATGAAGGCATATCTGGCGCCCAATTCGACCCAACTCTAACCGCTTATGGTTGCTGTAAAGCAACTTAAGGCTCCCTAGCCCTGAACAGGTCCTCAGCTATTAGCCGACTTACCAGAGATCTCCGCCGGCAACTCCCATCCGCCACCCAGCGCTTTGTAGAGCTGCACTATCGCTGATAGGTAGCGTTGTTGAGTGTTTGACCGCGCCAGCTCGGAGGTAAAGAGCGATTCCTGCGTACTTAAAACCTCAAGATACGAGGTCACGCCGTCGTTGTACCGCCGCCTTGAGAGCATATCGGCGCTACGCGCCGCGGCCCCTAAGCCTCAAGCCTGTCGCTGAGAGCTAAGCCACCATAAGGGTTCGCTGGTCCCATGTAATGCGCTTCAGATGCCCGGCGTTCCCCAACACGTTGACCAATCAACAGAATCAGTAACTTACTTAGGATGCAGGTCTTCGCTCTTTACTCTTGGCCGAGACCCTGGCTACATCTACCTGCGAAGCGCCTATGATGGCGCGTGTTCGCTAAAGGAGGTTGGCAGTGAATCTATCCCTACAGTTTGTGACGAGCGCGGTTCTCGCTTTGGTGATGGTGTATTCCTCAGATGTTATGGCCCTTGATAGACCAAACATCGTGGTCATAATGACAGACGATATACCCCCTCAAGACCTTTCAGCGTACCATCGCGGTCTAGGCGCGGTTACGACCAAAAACATCGATACGATCGCGAGCCAGGGAATGATTGTAAGTGATTACTACGCCCAACCAAGTTGTACCGCTGGACGAGCCGCCTTCATCACCGGGCAATATCCGATTCGAACGGGGCTAACTTCTGTGGGACAGCCGGGATCGCCTATCGGTCTGCAGAAAGAGGATCCGACGCTCGCCCAGCTACTCAAGGGGCAGGGATATGTCACGGCACAATTCGGCAAGAGCCATGTTGGCGACCGAAATGAATATGTACCAACAGTGCATGGATTCGACGAGTTTTTTGGCTACCTCTATCATCTCAATATGATGGAGATGCCTGAGCAGCCAGAATTTCCGAGAAATCCGAATTTTCCAGGACGTCCGCGGGATGTGATTCATGCTTTAGCCAGCGATAAAGACGATCCGACACAAGACCCGCGATGGGGGCGGGTCGGTCGCCAGATAATATCGGATCAGGGCCCGCTAACTATCGAGCGGCAGAAGACATTTGACGATGAGATTTTACAACGCTCGACCGCGTGGATGAGCAAGAGCGTCGCGAGCAAGCGACCTTTTTTTCTGTGGATGAATCCAACACGGATGCATCAGAAAATCCATGTGTCGAAGCAATGGGAGGGCGCGAGTGGTCATGGCTCGTACGCGGATGCCCTTTTGCAACTCGATGCCATGGTGGGCGATCTCCTGGCGACCATCGACAAACTTAAGATTACTGATAACACAATAGTGCTATTCACGGCGGACAACGGGGTCAATCTCGCGCACTGGCCGGATGCCGGCACGGCGTCCTTTCGCGGTGAGAAGGGTTTAACCTGGGATGGGGGATTTCGCGTTCCTATGTTGGTACGCTGGCCCGGTCGTGTGCCTGCCGGTAGTTGGACAGGCGATCTTATGACCTCAGAAGACTGGGTTCCAACCCTCATGGCAGCGGCCGGTGTTCCCGATATCACCGAGAGGCTGGCACAGGGCACGAGTATCGCGGGACAGAACTTTAAAGCCCACCTCGACGGGTATGATCAGACCGACATGCTGACCGGGAAGGGCCCCTCCAAGCGACGAGAGTTCTTCTTTTATGGCGAGACGGAGCTGAATGCCATTCGTGTCGATCAATGGAAGGTACACCTTGCGGTGAAAGATCGGTGGATTGACGCCCCCGCGAAGATCCCCGGCGGACTGCTGATTGATATCAAGCTTGATCCCTTTGAGCGAACACCCGACTCTCCAGGGCATTTCGGTTGGATGACGGAGAAGACCTGGATCGTCCCTAAGTTCGCCAAACCCTTTGAGGAGCATCTTCAGAGCTTGAAGGAATTTCCTCCTCGTCAGAGAGGCACAGGAGTTGGCGCCGCCACATTAGGGGCGGAGTAAACACCTAACCCACAAGTGGTTTGTGGCAAACACTATCGGCTCTCGCGATGGGAACGGGCTCTATAACGTGGAAAGCCTGGCACTCACGACCTCCGCGAACTGAGCCACTAGCGTGCTTAGAGCCGCTACCCGAGCGTTTAGGGAGCCGTTGTCCGCCGCCGCGCTCCTCTCAAAAACCTCAAATGGAGCCTTGACCAAAGCCTCGCCGCTCCGCGCCAACGCCCATCGCACGCGAAGGACAGCCTTTCCATCATCACCCATATCAAACTGTATAACCTCAACCTGCACGTGCGCGGACGCCGGACGAATCTCATAGGTGGCGGCCGAAAACACGTTACTGCTCTTCAAATCCCGCGCGAGGTCATCGACCAGGACCCGCATAAAACCCCGCTCGAGATCCTCGCTCCAGCGGTCATACTCAAGACGCTCGACCACAGCGCCAGACGCGCGAATCACTATCCGTGGATCGTCTAAATACTGCGGGAACCCAACCGAGGTGACCGCCACACTAAGTCCAGACGAGGAGAGCGCCGGAACCTCAAGATAGGGCGATGATGTCAGAGTATAAAAGGTTGAGTTAGGAGAGCGGAAGCACCCAACCAGAAGCACAACTATTCCTGTCCCGAAAACCCTAGCGCCGTATCGCATTCTCTGTCCTCATCTTTTTCCGCGCAGTAATGCCTCAGGATGCTCCTCAAGCGCGTCCGCCAACCGCCTTAAAGAGCGAGCCGATTCGGATAGCTGATCGAGCACCCCCGAAACTTTCCCCGGTAGCGGTGACCCCTCCTGGAGAATTCTCTGAGCCGCCTGCACGAGCACTGAAGTTTGATCAACAACCACCTTAACGTCCCTTAAAATACCTCCACTCTGACCATCAAGGCGAGCAGTCAGGTTCCTGATCTCAACCAGGGTCGAATTCAAATTCTTAATTGTGTCATTAAGATCACCGGACGAAAGAAGCGCGTCAAGCTTTTCGACGGCCGCGACGGTCTTATTCACAAGCTCCGGGATCGGGATCTCTTGAAGAGACTCACGAAGCTTTTCGAGAGGGGAGGGAGCCGTCGGAATTTCCTCATACCCACTATCGCTACCAACGCTCCGCGCGATTGGAACCTGCGGCATAAAATCGAGCTGCACGAAGAGCTGGCCAGTCACGATGCTATCAAGACCGAGTTGCGCTCGTAGCCCCCGTTCGACCAGTCGACGCACTAGCTCTGATCCCTTTCGACCGTGGCTCCGGTCAGTAGGGGTGTTGATGCCACGCACCGAATCCGCGTCCAGCTCCAGTAGAACCGGAATAATCAGCCCATCATCATCGGCTCGATAGACTATGGAGATGTCTTTCACTCTCCCAACTGGCGCGCCACGAAAATTAACAGGAGCTCCGACGGCAAGACCTTTCACAGAGCCGCTAAAATAAGAGATATAGGTCTCTGTCTGCTCGAAGAATTTACTCCTACCAAAAAGCAATGTCGCCATCATGACGATTGCTATGGCGCCCACAACAAAGGCTCCAATCCAGGCGTACCGGGGTTCCTTACTCATAGTATGCTTAGCCCTCACGCTCCCCACGAGTCAAAAAACGAATAACTCGAGCGTCCCGCGAATGTTCCAGGAGCTCTCTGGGGGATCCTGTCGCGACCATGGTCCTCGAATCAACATCCAAAAAGACTGAGTTCGTCCCGATCGCGAATATACTCGACAACTCGTGTGTCACTACAACAATAGTCGCCCCAAGACCGCGGTTAAGCTCAATAATAAGATCGTCAAGCAACCTTGAGCTAATCGGATCAAGCCCTGCCGATGGCTCATCAAAAAAAAGCACATCCGGATCGAGAGCCAGCGCTCGAGCCAGTCCGGCTCTCTTCTGCATACCACCACTTATCTCTGATGGATAGTAGTCTTCGAAACCTGACAGGCCGACAAGCGCGAGCTTGTAGCTCGCGCGATCCCGAATCTCAGCCTCTGAATACCTAGTATACTGACGCAGAGGCATCGAGATATTCTCAGCCAGCGTCATAGACGTCCAAAGAGCCCCCCGCTGATAAAGAATTCCGATTCGTCGCAACAAGGCTTCACGTTCCGCCACGGTGGATTCCCAAAAGCTCTGCCCTCCAAAGAGCACCCGTCCAGCATACGGGCGCACCAGACCAATCAGATGCTTGAGGAGTGTGCTCTTACCACACCCGCTGCCTCCCATGACCACAAAGATATCGCCTCTATTCACCGTAAAATTGAGGTCGCCCTGTATCAGAACCTCTCCATACTTCATGGTGAGCCCCTCGACCACAATGTGCGGTGTACAACTCTCCATGCGACTAAAGCCCCACACACTCCGTCAGTACCGCGAACACCGCGTCGGCTACTACAATAGCAACGATACCTGCCACAACCGCTGATGTCACAGCTATGCCCACAGCGGACGCGCTTCGACCACACCGCATACCACACATGCAGCCCGCGCTCGCGATCAGAACTCCAAAAACACCACTCTTAAAAACTCCGAGCCACATATCCGAGATGTGCACGGCTGTCCTAGCCTGTTGAAGATACTGCGCGAACGAAATATTCATAGTAAGGGCTGAGACGATCGCTCCACCAGCCACACCCAGTAGATCCGCGTACAAGCAGAGAAGTGGCATCATGACGATCAGGGCGATAACCCTCGGAACCACAAGATATTGCATGGGAGAGATACCAAACGTCTGAAGAGCATCAATCTCCTCATTAACTTGCATGGTCCCCAACTGAGCGGCAAAGGCTGCGCCAGTGCGCCCCGCCATTATAACCCCAGCCATCACCGCGCCCATCTCACGAAGCATCGCGATGCTGACCAAATTCGCCACATATATCTGAGCTCCGAACTGTCTCAGCTGCTGGGCGCCTATAAAGGCGAGAATCATCCCGACTAATGAGCTGATAAGAGCGACTATAGGGAGCGCTCCAGGTCCACACTCCTCAATGATAGCCCAGATATCGCGCACCGGCACTCGCGCTCTGCGGCGGATACAGAGCCATAGCGCGGCGACTAGCTCACCAATAAACGCCAAGAAAGCCGCGGCGCTACCCATCGCGTGGTGTGTTGCCCGACCCACGGCCACAAGCATATCGTCACGCCGCTCGTCTCGACGCGCATCTCCTCTCTCTCTAACTGAGAGAGCCAGCCCTAATGGACGAGCAAGAGCCTCAGGAATAGCGCTGGTATCCAACACAAGTCCTCGGCCCTTACATGATCTCGCTACACTAAATAACCACGCGACAAGCCCCGAGTCCGGTTCGACAATTCCCTCCACACGGAGGGTCACGCGAGTTCCACTCTTGACCGATAACAGACAGCGCCGAACAACCTCAAAGTCGCGCTGTATTGGCGCCGAGGACTGCCCGCGCGTGATGATCAGCAACGAGCCGTCGGATTGAGCCTCGAAAGTACTAGAAAAAAACATGAACCAGTCTACTCCGCGATGCCCTATTCATAGCGCACAGCCACATCCATTACGGTACATGGCCTGGGACGTTCGTGAAATGGGAAATCTCCGGCGTGCGGTCGTGGTGATCGCGGAACCCAAAAGTGGCCTTTCATTGGAGTAGCCGATCAAATAGGAGGTCGCGCGCCTCTCTTGAGAATGGAACACCTACCTGTGAGTAAAGCGCACCCATATTTTTGGCCGCGCACTACCTTCGCGCTCGTCTCTGTCCAAGGCCGGCCTTCTTTTCTCAGACCTCCGGTAGTCTAGGTCCCTTCCTTGAAATTCACCTATGGCCCGGGCCTTGCCGGCTCTCGTTCGAGCGAACACTCGATGCTTTGGTTTCATGGTCCTCAGCTATTAGACTTAGCAGAGATCTCCGCCGGCAACTCCCATCCGCCACCCAGCGCTTTGTAGAGCTGCACTATCGCTGATAGGTAGCGTTGTTGAGTGTTTGACCGCGCCAGCTCGGAGGTAAAGAGCGATTCCTGCGTACTTAAAACCTCAAGATACGAGGTTACGCCGTCGTTGTACCGCCGCCTTGAGAGCATATCGGCGCTACGCGCCGCGGTTACCTGAACCTGACGTATCTGGTGCTCGTCATGAAACGTGCGCACTGATACCATCGAGTCCTCCACCTCGCGCACCGCCTGCAACACAACCTGCTCATACTGCTTAAGGGCCTGCTCAGCGACAGCCTCCGCCGCTTCGGTGCGCGACCAGCTCTTTCCTAAATCGACAAGGGGACCCAAGAGATTTCCACCGACACTCCAGGTTTTTCCATCGGCGGTAAAGAGCTCCGTACTCTCTCGCGAGTTAAGGCCAATGATGCCGAGGAGACTGATCGAGGGAAACTGAGTTGAGCGGGCAACCCCAACCTGCATCACCGCGGCGCGAGCTTGCTCCTCAGCCGCCCGAACGTCGGGCCTCCGCGCCAAGAGGTCAGCCGGAACTCCAGCAGGGATACTTGTGAGCGCCAGTGGATCGGTATCTGGATCGCTACGAAGTATCGTGTGAGGCACATGACCCAGCAGCACGCTAAGAGCGTTCTCGGTCAGCCGGGTTCCGCGTCTAATCGCGACGAGCGCCGCGGCCGCGTCCTGCTCCTGGATCTGCGCCTGGTTAAGATCGATCTTAGCGGTGTATCCCTGCTTGAAGCGCTCATCAATTAACTTAGTATTCGCTCGCCTTCCCTTCAGGGTGCGCTCAGCGATTATCGTCTGCCGGTCAAAATCGAGAAGCTGCAGATACGCCGTAGCAACCTCCGCGACCAAGGATAACGTCACAGCCTTATAGAACTCCTCACTGGCCACAAGCTGCGCCCGTTGAGCCTCGGTAGCACTGGCATAGCGTCCCCACACATCAACCTCAAAGCTCAAACGTCCAAGCAGGCTAAACTCATTACGAGGCGATAAACCTGGCACGCCCCCCAGGATCGAGTCGCTGACTCCGGTCCGAGAAGCTCCCCCAGATACATCAAGGCGTGGAAACTGGTCAGGGCGCACAACGCCCAGAATCGCACGAGCCTCTTCAACCCGCGCCATCGCGATCTTTAGATCTCGGTTCTCATGCAGAGCGGTAGATACCAGCTTCTTCAAAGCCTCGTCACCAAAGAGATCCCACCACTGGATATTCGCGACCGAACCGGCTATGGCACCATCACGGTAACTTGATTCATCAAGCACAGTGGGGCGGGTGAACTCAGGCTTTAGGAGGCAGCCACTCGCGATCATCGCCACGATCACACACAACAATCCTCTCGTTGGTGCGGTAAGAGAAACTACCTTATCCATGCGCCACCTGCTCCGTTGGATTTTCCTCGCCGTGTGAGTCGTGTGGGGCAGAAGCCGTCTTCCTACCGAGAAAGCGCTCCACAACTACGAACAACATCGGGACGAGCACTACTCCCAAAATCGTGGCCATTAACATGCCGCTAAAAACAGCCATGCCCATTACCTTTCGCCCCTCAGCTCCAGCCCCTGACGCCAGCACGAGCGGCAACACCCCCAGAATAAAGGCGAAGGCGGTCATCAAGATCGGCCTAAAACGCAATCGAGCCGCCTCAAGCGCGGCCTCAAGAAGCGGCATACCCTCGTGAGCTTTCATCCGCGCGAATTCTACGATCAGGATCGCGTTCTTGGCCGAGAGGCCTACCAGGGTCAATATCCCGATCTGCGCGAAGATATTATTGAGGTACGATGGACTAACCTGCCGGCAGAGCCAAATTCCCGCCAGCGCTCCAAATACGGCACACGGTGTTCCTAAGAGCACACTCAAGGGAAGCGCCCAGCTCTCATACTGAGCCGCCAAGATAAGGAACACAAACAACATACCGAAGAGAAATACAGTGGCTCCAGTTCCCGCCGCTTTCTCTTCCTGATACGACATCGCGTTCCAGTCATACCCCATATCGGCCGGCAGCACCTCACGAGCGACCTCCTTGAGAGCTGCCAATGTCTGCTGAGAGCTGTATCCGGGAGCCGAGCCTCCGATTATCTCCGCGCTACGGTAGAGATTGAACCGGTTGGTAAACTCAGGCCCCGATGTTGGCTTCGTGTCGATGAGGGTACCCAGCGACACCATCTCCCCGTTTCTGTTGCGCACGTAATATGCGCGGATGTCATCAGCGCTATCTCGATACTGCGCATCGGCTTGCACGTAGACCTTATAGAGCCGTCCAAACCGGTTAAAATCGTTAACGTAGGACCCACCCAGGAGCGTTCCAAGGGTCGAATTGACATCCCCAACAGACACCCCTGCAGCCTGCGCCTTATCCTCATCGATCGCCGCGAAGAGCTGAGGAACCGAAGCTCGATAAAGGGTAGTAACCCCACGAATCTCGGGGCGCTTCTGCGCCGCTTGAATAAACGCTCGCGCTTGCTGCTCGAGGAATTCGGGTTTATTACCGCCACGATCCTGCAACATCATACTAAACCCACTTCCATTTCCGAGTCCGGGGATAGCGGGCGGGCCAAAGGCCATCGCCATTCCGGTTTGAAACTGCTCCATGAGGCGCTTGTTGAGCCGCTGAATGATTCCGAACGATGACAGCGCTCGTCCAGGGCGGTCCTCCCACGGCTTAAGCCATATAAAGAAGAACGTGTTGTTTGATGAGTATGAAGAGGTCAAAAGACTAAAACCATCGATCGTCGTTACGCTCTCAACACCCGGAGTGTCCATGATTATCTCTTCGACCGTGCGCGATGCCTTGCCTGTGCGCTCAAGGGACGAAGCGTCTGGGAGCTGCATATTAGCGAGAATGTATCCCTGGTCCTCCTCCGGAATAAAACCACTCGGCAGGGCCCGGCCACACAGGAACACGCCGACCATGATGGCGCCAAAGAGCACAACTCCTCGGAGCACCTTGCGGGCTACAAAGCCTGAGATTCCAACATACGCGCCGGTAGCTCTATCAAACACAGCGTTAAAGCCAGAAAAAAATCGACCGAGCGGGCCGCGGCTCGGCTCGGACTTCTTGAGCAGCATCGCGCACAATGCCGGAGTTAATGTGAGCGCTCCCAGCGCTGAGAAGAGCACCGATACCGCGATAGTCACAGCGAACTGCTGATAGAACAAACCCGAGATCCCTCCCATGAAGACGACCGGGATAAACACAGCGCACAGGATGAGGGCGATCGCGGCCACGGGCCCGGCAACCTCTTTCATCGCCAGGTTAGTCGCCTCTCGCGGCGAGGCGCCGTGTTCCATATGGTGCATGACCGCCTCGACCACAACGATTGCGTCATCAACCACGATACCGATAGCGAGTACAAGACCAAGCAGTGACAACACGTTGACCGAGAATCCGAGCAGTGGAAACACGGCGAAGGTGGCGATTAGCGAAACCGGAACTACCAAGATCGGAATCAGCGTTGCCCTCCAGCTCTGCAGAAAGAGAAACACAACCAGGATCACGAGGATAACCGCGTCACGTAACGTGTGGACGATCTCGTCAATACCGGCGGTGACGGCCTTCGTCGTGTCGAGCGATATGGTGTACTCCACGTCCTCAGGGAAACGGGTCGCCAACTCTTGAAGAGTAGCGCGCACCTTGTTAGCAACCTCAAGGGCGTTTGAACCTGGGACCTGATAGAGCGCCAGCACGGCAGCATCTGTGGCGTTAAAGCGCGCGCTTGAGTTGTAGTACTGAGTACCCAGCTCAATTCGTGAAACATCTTTGAGGCGCACCAGCGCGCCTGAGCTGGGGTCAGCCTTTACTACGATCTCTCCAAACTGCTCAGGCGAGACAAAGCGCTCCTTGGTGCGCATAACATAGGAGAAATCGGTTCCTGGCGGAGCAGGGGGCCCACCGATTTGGCCAGCGGGAGCCAGTATGTTCTGCTGCTGGATCGCCTGCTGGACCTCTGAAACCGTCACACCGAGCTTCGCTAGTTGATCGGGTTTGATCCACACCCGCATGGCGTACTCGCTGCCGCCGAACTGAGTAACCTGGCCAACGCCGCTAATCCGCGCCAAGCTATCGACGACGTTAATGGTCGCATAGTTATTGAGAAACGAATTGTTGTAAGTCCCCTTGGGCGAGCGTAGGGCGATCAGTAAAAGCGGAAAGGAGAGAGACTTTTTGACATTGACCCCGAGTCGTTTCACCGAGTCTGGCAAGCTCG
>JAFMIS010000042.1 GCA_017853915.1 bacterium | reverse complement strand
GGTTTTAGGTTAGTGAAGGTGTTGTTCCGGTTCTCGGGTGTCAGGCTCAACGTCTTCTACCACCTGATTGAGGATCTCTCTCGCTACGGTAATTTTTTTACACGTCGAAACGTGCTTGAGTGTTCCGCGACGATTAACGATCCAGACCTGATTCGTATCGCGATCAAATGCATCCTGGGCAAGGTTGCCGACAACAATATCAACATTTTTTCTCGAGAGTTTGTGGCGCGCCTCTGAGATCACTTTGTGAGGCTCGCCTGTCTCAACTGCGAAGCCGACAAGGAGAGGGCTTGCAGCCTCGCCTCGGCGGCGACCGAGCGAAGCGAGTATATCTTCATTAGCATGAAGGCTAAGGGAATCATCGCTCGTCGTCTTTTTAATCTTTTCGGCAGCCGGATGGGCCGGACGATAATCAGCCACCGCGGCGGCCATGATTACAATGTCCGGCTGATTGTAGCGTGGGGCATCGAATACACGGGTCTGAATAGCTTCTGACATCTCAGCGGCTGAGGTCACTGCAACACAATCGACGTCCTGGGATACGCTCGGACGTCCGCCAGGAAGGGGGCCGTGTACCATGGTGACCGAGGCTCCTCGAATGTAGGCTTCATTGGCGAGCGCGATCCCCATTTTTCCGGAGGAGCGATTAGATATGTATCGAACGGGATCGATCGCCTCTCGGGTTGGTCCGGCTGAGATGAGTACTCGTTTCCCAAGCAGGTCTTGCGGGCCCATGGCTCGACGGGTCTGAAGGTAGATCTCCCTGGCGGAGGCCAAACGCCCCTTTCCTCTCCACCCACAAGCGAGGTCGCCTGCCTCTGGCTCAACGATAGCTACCCCGCGCGCTTGTAACGCCTGCAGATTCTCTTGCGTCTGCGGGTGCTCGTACATGTTGACATTCATAGCTGGTGCTACGATCACGGGGGCTTTTGTTGCGAGCACTACAGCGAGGACACTTGATTCTCCCATGCCGAACGCCATCTTGGCGACGCAATCAGCGGTCGCCGGCGCCACGACCACGGCATCAGCCCAGTCAGCGAGTTCGATGTGCCCTATGGCGCCTGGCTGGGTCTCAGTCCAGAAGCTGACGGCCACGGGATTGTGAGTGAGGGTTTCAAAAGTAAGTGGCGCTATAAACTTGGTAGCAGACTCGGTCATCACTACCCGGACGTCACATCCTCGCTTCATGAAATAGCGTGCGAGTTCAGCAGCCTTGTAGCAGGCAATTGAGCCGGTAACTCCCAAAACGATGCGTTTTCCAGCGCTTATGTTCTTGTGGGTCATAGCCTCTTAAGGGTACCCCCCTTCGGTCGGGTAGTAAATGCGCCATGAGTCGCTTGTAACTACACGTAACTACTCGCAAAACGAATTATACCAGAAATGGATTGGTGCGCCGTTCAACTCCGACAGAGGTCTCAGGCCCGTGCCCACTGAGGACTCTTGTCTCGTCAGGCAACGACAGGATCGACTCCTTGATGCTCGTGATGAGTTGGGCGTGGCTGCCACCCGGTAGGTCCGTTCGACCGATTGAGCCCTGAAAGAGGCAGTCCCCGCTTAAGAGAGTTCCCTCTGCGCGGAAGTAGAACGCGACATGGCCCGGTGAGTGACCAGGCACAAATAGGACTTCGGCCACGTGCTGGCCAAGCGGTAGTGATTCCCCTCCCCGAATCGCTTGGCTCGGCTCTGGGCAATTCAAAAATTCTCCTGGCGGCAGCCCATACATCTGAGCGATCTGGTCTACCCGTGATCGCATCACCTCTTCCACCGGGTGGGCGACCAAGGGAACCTTGTAGTGGTCTAGAAGTGGCTTCACCGCCCCACAGTGATCGAGGTGCGAGTGTGTGAGCCAAATTCCCACGCACGAGTACCCAGCCTTTGTGAGCGCTGTGCGAATCGCGTCAGGTTCACCACCGGGGTCCACGATCACAGCTTGCTTGGTGACTGAACACGCTACGACGCGCGCGTTTTGCTCAAAGAGCGTAACTGGAATGGTTATAATATCGAGCATGGTGTTCGGCCTCATCCATAAATTTTCCGCGCCTAGTCACAGACCTCTGAGGCGCGAGAGGTTTTCATCGCGCGAAACTTTGGGTCCGATCGCGACGCCCTCCACGTAACCAAACTATCGCCGCTTATTAAGGGCCTCTTGACGACGATACTAGTTCCCGGACGTGCGTTCAAGGAACGAGCGTATGCCATCCGCGATTCCGGTAGCAAGGGCGGAGCGGAATTGTTCCTGACGGAGTAGTTGACCGTCATGAGGGTGGTCAATAAAGAACATCTCTATCAGCGAACACGGCATGTGGGCGCCTACAAGCACAAAGAATGGCCCCTTTTTTACACCGAGTGAGCGCAGTCCTTGACCATGCTTAACTATCTTTTTCTTTAGAGAGCCCTCAATTGATCGAGTCAGAATAATCGAGTCCTCAAGCTTACCCGATTGGATCAGGTCACTTAGCATAAAGGAGAGATCGTCGAGGCTCTCTCCGTGAGCTATTCCGTTCTCCCGCTCGGCGAGTTTGCGGCTTGCCTCGTCGTTTGTGTTATCAAGGTAGTATGCCTCGAGCCCATCGGCATCGTGTGCCGCGGAGGCGTTTACGTGGAGACTGATAAAGGAAGCGGCATCCTTGCGGTTGGCGAAAGCGGTCCGCCGAGCAAGAGGAACGAAGAGATCGTGCTCTCGTGTCAGATAGACACGGTATCCGTATTTCTTCTCTAAGAGAGTCTTCACCCGCCGCGCGACATCAAGAGTGATCTCTTTCTCCTGTTCCCCCGAGAGCCCCAGAGCTCCCGCATCCGCGCCACCATGGCCGGGATCGATAACAAGAATCGGAGCGTTCTTTCGACGGGGATCTGAGTTTGAGTCCCTTAGTAGCCGTGGACTCTCGAGGTCCGAAGATGGAATAAAACGCGAGAACGTTCCGTTCGATACCCCGATAAGCCTTTGTTGAGCAACTCGACCAGCGGCGCCCCCAGCCTCCACTGATTTCTGGTACCATGACGATGCTGCCTCGCCTATGCCGGCACCACTGATCTGTATGTCCCCCATTAACAGAAAGGCCTCACTCAAGATCTCAGGAGAGGTCTCGTTCGTTCTTCGAGCTACTAAGGGAACAAGGGAGTCTGTGGCAGCGGTCAGGTAGGCGCGTTGCCTGGTAGCTCGAAACAAACGCAGATGGGTATCAGCAGAGATAATTCGCAATCGCGATTTGTCATTTTCAGAGATGTTAGAGGTTAAAATGCTTCGAATACCGGTGGCAAGAACCTCCCATTCCTTCCGATACATAGCGTCTCGGCCGCTCGGATCCACATTTCTGAGGCGGATATATTCGGAGCGGAAACGGGCCCCCAGCGAGGACGGAGTGCCCCATCCTCGCTCCATGCAGACAGCTGAGCACAGAACGGCTAGCACAGTGGCCAGAAGATATCGAGATGATTGAAACATAAAGCTGCGCTGGTAGGATATCGGTGACCCTGGCCACCCGCAACTTCCAATCTCGCGCCAACGGCGTGTTACTTTAGTTGCTCTCGTAACCCATAAAGAATATTGAGCGCCTCACGAGGAGAGAGCGAATCTACATCAATGCTGGTAAGAACCTCTCGGACTCGCTCAAGAGCCGGGTCTCTGATCACCTGGGGTGCTGGCGCAAAAAGTGTCTGTTGTCGCGTTTGCGCTGCAGGCCGATCGCCATTAGCCACCCGTGATGGAAGGCTAGAAAGTATCTCGGCCGCTCTCTGAAGCACTTGCGGCGGAAGCCCCGAGAGCTTGGCGACTTCAAGGCCGTAGGAACGGGGTGCAGGCCCTCGCTGTATGGAGTGTGTGAAGATCACCCGATCGCCCTCCTCCACTGAGCCCACGGAGAGGTTCTGAATCCGTTCGCTGCTCTGGTCGAGCTGTGTAATCTCGTGGTAATGGGTCGCAAAAAGAGTGCGACACCCGAGTTCCAAAGCGAGCCGCTCAAGGATCGACTGAGCTAACGACTGGCCATCGGTTGTTGCTGTGCCCCGGCCTAACTCATCGATCAAAACAAGTGAGCGTGGTGTGGCATTGGCAAGGATGTGAGCAGCTTCCCGCATCTCCACCATGAAAGTCGATTCACCCTCATGAAGATCGTCGGCCGCTCCAAGACGAGCGAATATTCGATCAACGAGACCCACTGTTGCCACCTCAGCAGGGACAAACGAGCCGATCTGAGCGAGAATTACTATCAGAGCCGTTTGGCGCAGGTATGTGGACTTTCCTCCCATGTTTGGGCCCGTCACGATAAAACAGGTAGGGTAAGGATCTCCAAAGTGTACCGAATTCGGGATGAAGCTACCACCTAAAAGCTGCTCGATAATCGGATGGCGACTCTTGGTAATGCTTAGAATCGGCTGGTCCACAACCTCAGGTTTTACCCAACGGTGAGTGTCAGCTGCGCGAGCTAACGCGGCTAGCGCGTCGAGGTGCGCGAGGCTGCTAGCGATTGCGCGTAGATTATCAACATATGCGGCGGTTTGAGTGCGTAGCTCCTGAAAAAGGGTCTGTTCGCGACGAACCTGTCGATCAACCGCGGTGATGACGGCATCCTCGTGTTTCTTAAGCTCTGAGGTGGTGAAGCGCTCGGCGTTGGCGGTGCTCTGTCTCCTCTGATAATGCTCTGGCATCTTGCTGGCATGGGCAGTCGGTACTTCAACAAAGAAGCCGATCACATTATTGGATCGGACCTTGAGGCTCGTCACGCCCGTCGCGGCCTTCTCGCGCGCTTCAAAAGTTGCTCTCCACTCATCTGCGGTAGCGCGCAGTTGACGTATCTGATCGAGCTCTGGATCGAAGCCGTCACGGATAAGTCCTCCGTCATTAGTAACATGAGGAGGATTGTCGACCAGTGCAGCAGTTAGTAGCTGTCGAAGCTCTTGGGGAGCCGCGAGTCCCGCAACTGCCTCCTGAATGGTTTGAGAGGAGCACGATGTGAGGAGTTGTTGCAGGGCCGGGACCCGCTCGAGGGTGTCACGAATAGCTCCAAGGTCCTTGGGCGAGGCGACTCCCAGTTGCACGCGGGCGGCCAAGCGCTCAACATCGTTTGCGCCCGAAAGTAACGAGCTGACGTCTCTATAATACTGAAGCAACTCTGATACAGCGCCCTGCCTATCTGTGATTGCGGCCAAGCTCGCGAGAGGCGCGACCAACCAACTCTTCAACAAGCGGGCTCCCCCGGGAATCTCTGTAGAGTTAAGAAAACCGAACAGAGTCCCAATTTCAGAGCCGTCCTTGGTGTTCTGAACAAGCTCAAGATTGCGGCGAGTCGCGGCATCAATCGCTACAAGGCCAGCCCCCCTATGCAGGGAGATCTCACGTATTGGCAGAGGATTTCCTAAGGAGATCTCGTCTAGGTACGAAACCAGCAGCCGTGCGGCGCGTTTGCCTGTTGGGCTGAGGGCATGAAACTCGTTCTTCGCGTGGTCTGTGATGACGTGGGACTCCTCGGAGGTCGCGGAGGGCTCAGGCCGGAAGCGCAGCGCCTGTTTGGTTATAACGTTCTCAATAGCTCGAACCCACGAAGATCGTCGATCCACTGCCTCACCGAAGAGCGAACGCGGAATAACGACCTCCCGCACCATCCAGGCCGATAATTCGCGCGGAATAGCTGCGACGTCGAGCGCCTCTTTTACCCGCACAACTCCGGTCTGAGGATCGGTGCACACTAAGGAGCCGGAGCGACCATCGGGCTCAAGAGCAACCGCCGCAATCAGGCTTTCCTGGGCATCAGAGGAGACGCTCGTAAAGAGGCGCATTCCTGGAGTGACAAAACGTTCAAGCACGCGGTCGACGCCCTGACCGGATCCGGTTTGGCTCACCACCGCCACCGAGAGTCCGAGAGGAAGCAAACGATCCACGTAGCCATCTAAAACAGATAGTGGGACACCACACATCGGGATAGGATCGGGGCTGTTCTTATCGCGGGATGTTAGGGTCAGATTGAGCGACTTCGCTACGGTGATCGCGTCGTCATAAAAAAGTTCGTAAAAATCGCCGACTTGAAAAAAGAGAAGCGCGTCGGGATAACGCTCCTTGAATTCAAGGTAGCGCTGCATCATCGGGGGAAGGTTCTGTCGTGTTGCCGGAAGACCCATGGTCCGTAATAGAACCACGGTGTGCCTAATAAGGCAAACCTGTTCTGGCTCATGACACTCGTTTTTGCTGGTTCAAAAAGGCACCAAAAAAGGCGCCCCGCGCATTCTTTTGGGTTTCGCGGCATCAGAAGATAGATACCCCTCTATCATGGCGGGGTTAAGCTCTTGCTAACGTGCGGCGGAACCATGAAGGCGATGGAAGGTGGAGTAAAGCTCGTTTTAATTGATGACGACGAGGGTGTGCTGCGGGCTCTTGGGATGTTACTGCAAGCCCTCGGGTTCGTGGTTCATTCCTTCAGCTCTGCCAAAGACGCGCTCACGTGTGCGCTTGAGACCGCCTCAGTTGATCTGATCGTTTCCGATCTGCGTATGCCGGGCTTCTCAGGCGAAGACGTTGTGCGAGAAGTGCGGGCGCGGGGATCGCGGTTGCCTATCATCGTCATGTCGGGACATGCTACAGCAACAGATATCGAAGCGCTGCGATCACTCGGGATGAACGCTTTTGTCTCCAAGCCCTTTACCCCTGATACATTTGTTGAGACCGTTCGAAGAGTTCTTGGAACTGGGTCTAGCAAAAACGCTGCGTGACTAAGGGGACGGTTACTTGGCGTGATTGTCGGCTGCCAGTATCTGCCGTGCCAACTCGCTACGTGATCGCAGGCCCTCCCACGCCTCCCCGGCAAAGTAAACCCGGTGAAGCAGGTCGAGCGTCTCACGGTTCGAGAGCTGGTCCTTGGATGGATTATCAAGGTACATTCGAATCAGCGCATCCTCAGTCAGTGTTAAGCCGGCGGTGGCCATCTTCTCTTCGAGAAGAGAAATAAGTGGGTTACCCGGTAGCTCTACCGAAGTGGTTTTCTGGAACGCGTTCTGTATAGCGGGTCCTGGAGTGCCGAGAATCCTGAGGGTGCGAGCGATCAGAAATGAATCTGCACGCAATATGGCTTCACTTGAGCGACAATCTGTTTGGCCTAAGAAGAGATCCTGCATACGCTCATGCAGCGATCGAAATCGTCCCGATTGTAGCGTCTCTACGGCGTCGAGATTTTCCAAAACGAGCCCTGCCCGGCTGCTACTGCGGGCGAAAAATCCCGCCTGCAGGAGGGTCGTGATTCCATACGCTCCTACGCCAAACACCACAGCGTGAAGAGGAGTGATGGTTGGAATCATAAAAGCAGTGACGAACGCCCCGACACCATTCATTCGAGCAAGAAGATCTCCGACCCGCGATGCACGCGAGAGGTATGTCGCATAAGCCGACGCTTCTCCTCCAATTTGGGTTGTGTCTCTTGGCTCCAGGAGGGCCCGGGTGAACGCGCGAACCTGTCGATCGCTTTGCCCGTTTATAGCTAAATCTGTCTCTAGATCCTCGGACCCGGCGCGTTTGCTAACTGGGACTCGGTAATACTTCCCATCCGCGAATGCTGTCTGGATACATTGAACCAGGGTCCTGCGGTCGATTTCATCAATTCTGGATATGGCTCTCTCAAAGTCTACTGGAAACTGCGCGCTCTCATGAGAGTTCTTGATCCGCTGGTACTGCTCTCTCATCGAAGAGTACAAGGGGCCGGCAGGAACAACATCGAGGGCCTTCTCAAAAAGCCCGAGAAGGCTCGAGGTTCGCTCAGCCGATGGAGGAACGGCTTGGCGGAGAGAGCTTAGGTCAGCGGCCGGTTGTTGTATCCGGGGTGAATCAGGTGTGACCTGCGGCGGGTGACCTGGGTCATGAGCGCTTGTGCGTGCTTGATTCGGTGAGAGCATACCGAGATGGTATCCCAGCGGATGGGCTCTTTTCAAATCGATCTGAGGGGCTGTCTCTATTCGTACGGGATTGCCCTAAATGGTCGGAATTAGAACTGTAGGGTCCTTAACAAGTCGGTAGCGCGATTCGATTTTTCTAGAAACGCTATCGATGCGCGGACGCGAATCAAAACAACAAGCCATGGTGATGAATGGCAAAAGCCCTGCCGGTTTTACCGGCGTGGAGCCCTGTGCATCCGCGTAGGGACATGCACGAGGGCATAGTAAGAACCAATAAAAAAGGACGAGGCTCGCGCCTCGTCCTCTGTGATTCAAAAGCGTTTCGGAGTTACTCCTTATCGCCTCTCATCTGCTCACGGATCAGGTCTCCGAACGTAACTCGAGTACCCTCCTCTTCACCCATGTACTGAGTGTCGTAATCCTTGCGAGCGCGCTCCTTGATAGCACGAGCGCTCAAGCTGATGCGACGCTCTTGGGTGTCGACATTCGTGACCTCAGCCTCAACAGGCGTGCCAACCGGGAATGCCTGAGCGACATCCTGTGCCTTGTCCAGACCGAGCTGGGAATTGTGGATAAGACCCTCAACTCCATTCTCGATCTCAACGAAGACGCCGAACTCGGTGATCGCCGTGATGTTACCCTTGACCTTAGTGCCAACAGGATGCCGTTGAGCGATAGTCTCCCACGGATCCTCTGAGAGCTGCTTAATTCCGAGGCTGAGACGCTCGTTAACGACGTCGATGTCGAGAATGACTGCCTCAACATCGTCTCCCTTCTTGAACATTTCCTGAATCTCTTTTGGATCCTTGATTCGCTTGGTCCATGAGAAATCAGAGATATGCACGAGACCGTCGATTCCCTCCTCGATACCAACGAAGATACCGAACTCGGTGATCGAACGGACCTTGCCCTTAACGCGTGAGCCAACAGGATGAATCCTCTGTAGATCCTCCCATGGGTTCTGCATAAGTTGCTTGAGACCGAGGCTGATTCGTTGTTGCTCCGAATCGATACCCAGAATAACCGCCTCAACACTCTCGCCCTCAGTAACGATCTTCGATGGATGGCGAACTTTCTTGGTCCAGCTCATCTCAGACACGTGAATGAGACCCTCGACGCCCTCCTCAAGCTCAACGAACGCGCCGTAGTCAGTAACTGACTTAACGCGTCCCTTAACCTTACCGCCGATCGGGAAGCGCTCATGAGCGGTAACCCAAGGATCCTGCGTAAGCTGCTTCATACCAAGGCTGACGCGCTCCTTCTCCTGGTCGTACTTGAGAACAACCACTGGAACGGTCTGACCGACTGAGAGCTTCTCTGAAGGATGGTTGATACGACCCCACGAGATATCGGTGATATGGAGCAATCCATCGATACCGCCGAGGTCAATAAACGCGCCGTAATCGGTAACATTCTTAACCACTCCCTCCATAACCACACCCTCTTGAAGAACCTTTAGGGTGGCGCTGCGGAGCTCATCTCGCTCTCCAAGGAGAACCGCGCGACGAGAGAGCACGATGTTGCCCTTATCGCGGGTGATCTTGAGAACCTTGAACTCATACTCCTGACCAAGGAACTTATCGAGATTGCGATGAGGCCGGATGTCGATCTGAGAACCAGGAAGGAACGCTGGAATTCCGATATCAACCTGGAGACCTCCCTTTACCTTCTGGACGACTTTGCCCTTGATGCGAGCGTCTGCCTTGAACGCGGACTCCACGCTCTCCCATACGCGCTTCTGATCGGCCTTCTCCTTCGAGAGGAGCACCTGTCCCATTTCGTTCTCGAGAGCGAGAATGAGAACATCAACTGAATCGCCGGGGCGAACGGCTATCTTACCTTCAGCGTTAAGGAACTGTTCCGTCGGAACAACGCCCTCTGACTTGAAGCCGATATCAACTGAAATCATCTCTTTACCAACAGCGGTGACCACACCAGGAACGATCTTGCCTGGACGTATATTGTCTACGCGCTCACGAAGGAGAGCTTCGAACTCGCTTGCAAATGAGGACTCTCCCTCGCTACCTCTTAGGGCTCCAAACGAGCCAGCGGAAAATGAACTTGCCATGTAATGTGAACAACTTTCTCGATTCTATGTTTTTTGTTTGCGCCTGCGTGGATATACGGGTAGCTCGAATCGAAAAAAAGCAACCTTACACCCCTCACAGGCAGTACTTTCCCTGTCGAATACCTGACCGTCCCCGTAGGGGATCAGGCGACAGACGAAGCCCCTTATGGTAGTCGCGAGCTTGCCGAAGGTCAATAAAGTAGGCGAAATAACAGGGAATTTTAGCCGCTGGCCCGACCTTTAAGCGATCGCACAAAGGCGGCAAAGCAGTGTAATCTACTGGAATAACGAATGAATGTCGGTTTGCGATGGCTGCGTAGGCTCAAGCGGGGCCTCAGGGCGTCCCTGCCAGGCTGACAGGAGGTATTCGTTGAAGATTGCGAAGTAGTCCCGCTCGGCAGGAATGTTGAGGGTCTCTTTGCGCAGATTATCGGCTAATTCTCGCGTGGCGAGAAATACCGGCCCAATTCCAGCATCTCGTTCGTACATCAAGCTGCTGAGGGAACTGACGCGGTCGAGCAGCGCGGTTGAGGGATAGCGAGATGCTGGCTTCGGAGCACCCCCCGCCTCTGGGGTCTCCCGCGGGCTCTGATCCGATGGTACATCAAGCTTCGGCTTGCACCGAAGCACAATCTCCTTGAGTAGCGCCCTGTATGACTTGGTCAACGAGGGATCTCTTAAACGATCTCGCGCCATTTCATAGACCCGAGTCTTGCGTCCATCACTCTCCAGTAAGTCGCAGACCTGTTTAAGACTGCCTGAGAATCGATCAAAGGAATAGATCTCCTTCATCTCGCTATTAGAAATGGGAGTCGGTTCGCTTTGCTTTTTGCTCCGATGCTCAATTCCGTCGAATCGTGGGTGGAACGGTACATCCTCAGCAGTGGCCGACAACATGCAATGTGGCCCCCCCGACGAGAGGATTATGCAAAATACGTACGGGATCAGGAGAGCGAGTGAGTCTACTCTGCGCTTCCTCATTCGCTCTCCTCGCCTTACGCGATCTGATCCTTGAGGTCGTTAATAGCCTCTTTCATCGAGAGCCGGATCTTGGCCTGCCGATCGATTTCAAGAACCTTCACCATGACCTCGTCTCCCTCAGCGAGTACATCGTCAACACG
>JAFMIS010000041.1 GCA_017853915.1 bacterium | reverse complement strand
TTCGGTGTCTAGAAATGGGCTGTAAGCTCAATGGGTTCGTGTATTTAAGACACAAGTAGATTCCTTTGAGGTAGTGGGGCTGCGCCAGATCGACTGCTCTATTATTCAGCTAACTGAAAAACGAATCGCATTGAGGAGAGATCAAATCCTTTGAGCGTCACCGCTACTGGAGCGTCTTTTTCTAAGCCCTCGTGTGGACCATCGAGCTTGCCCCATTTTGAAAACCCCTCGACCTGTACGTATGGTCCGTGATCGCCGACATGCGCGACAGCAGCGAGAAACACCGCGGATCGAGTCGCTTCAAGCTTTTCATGGAGCATCTCCAGGAATCGTAGCTTGTACTGAATTTCGTCTCGGCGCCAACGCTTCTCATTGAGGACGCTCGCGCGCCGGGTCATCTCATGCTCTGGCAGGGGATTTCTTCGCTCTAGGAGCGCCGCTAGCTGAAATTGGTTGGCGAGACCAGAGGCGTCACGCGGTTTTATCTCTAGGTATCCGTCAACTCGCAGACCGAAGTGTCCCTCATTCTTGGTCGAATACTGCGATCGCAGCAGGTATGTGTCGATCAGGGTGTTCAGGAGCGACTGAGCCTCTGGTGAACCGCGCCCCTCCAGGCTTCTGAGAATTCCGGCGAACTCCGCGGGAGTTTCAAAATCATAAGGTTCCGCGGGAATGCCCACATCCGCCAACTTTTTCACGAAATCCGCTACGACCTGAGACGAGGGCTTGTGATGAACCTTGTATATAGTAGGCGCGGAGCTTCTCTCTCCAAGGTAATGAGCGAGGATTCGTTTTGATTCAATCATGATAGCGGCCACAAGCTTGGTGGCCGCGTCCTCACTCTCAACTCGAAGAAGAGATGGTTGCATCGTTCTCTTTTTATCGAGAATACGCGCTACCTCGGCAAGCGCCGAGAGTGATTTGCTTATCTCAGGTTCGACACATGAATCTAACGGCAAGGATGGGTCAACATTTCGATGGTTCACCACGTACGCGGAGCGAATCTTATACGCCAGGGCATACTCCACGCGTGCTCTCCCTGACTTGGACACTACTGTGTGGGGAGTCAGGCGACCCTCGACAACCCAGGCCGGTCGACGCGCATGTTCCTTGAATGAGGCGAGATTTTGCGAGAGATCCTTGCCGAGGGTTGAGATGGTCTGATGCCTCCCATAGAGGGTGCTTCCGACCCTGAGGGCATACTTGTCGAGTAGGCTTGCTGGTTGGACGTAATCGGTAGCGTTTATGAACGCCGTGCGCCAAATGACCTCACCATTTTTCTTGCGTTCGGCGTGTAGTAAATCTTCGACATCCATCGTGCCTGGACGATCAATCGCCACAAAAGGAATGGTGGAGAGATCTTCTCTGCGAGGTTTCCTGACCCTCGCGACGGTAGATGTTGAGGGCTTTTCGCCGCACAGAGAATTAATCATCTCCGAGAGAACGGGCCGAGCGGAGCCCGTAAGAAGGGAGAAGTCGCGAAATCGATTGCGCAAATGACTCTGAATGTTCTGATCAACCGTTACCCTGCGCACTAAGATCGTTACGGTGTCAAAACGGTCCTCCATCTGAGCGCGCCATTCAGAGAGTTTTGACTCAAGCTCTTCGGGACAGTACAGCTTAGCGACTATGAGATCCAAGCGAGACTTCTTTGAAAGGGGCACCTGATAGTGGTAGGAGCGATACAACTCAATTCCGATCGGTAGCTCCCGGTTGAGTTCGTCAATAATTGTGTTGGGAGAGGGTTTAGGAGAGGAGGGGTTCACCCGAACCGCATCGCCTGCGATGACGGACCGGGGCTGGGCTGGGGGCTCAAGCCTGCTCAGAGTGTTTGAAATGTCACCAGGAACCTGCACGATAACCGTCGAGCTGTCATCGATGGTGATTGAGGTCGGTGGCAGGGGGGCCGATGAGACAAGTGTATCGATTGAGGTCCGCTGAAAATCAGCCGTCAGAGTCTCTGCTCCGCTTGTCTGCTGAGTTTTCGGTATTCCAGGGTTGAGGGAACCTGATTTAGAAATCATGTTCTCCAACTATGATACCAAACCCTGTATGATTACGCACCAAACTAAAATGCGGTGAAGTTGCTATCTCAAGGCTATTTGCTATTGAGGTCAGTGAGTTGGAGCTCACGCTTGGATCAGATAAAAAGCGAGGTTTTTTAGTCACCCGAGGAATGAGGGGTAGCATCTTATCCCAGAGAATAGCTGGCGTGAGCGGATCATATCGTTATGGCGAGACAGGCTTTTACATCA
Organism: bacterium; assembly: GCA_017853915.1. Lineage (GTDB taxonomy): Bacteria > Bdellovibrionota_C > UBA2361 > UBA2361 > OMII01 > OMII01. The sequence continues at coordinate 8,831 of JAFMIS010000041.1, read as the reverse complement.
GAGGAATTACGGGGTGCCGTCGAGGCCTTCAAAAGTTCACGACGGTACATGGTCTTGAAGAACTTACAACTCGGGCGAATCGTCCCCGAAGAGTGTCATTTTCCAGACGAGCTTGGCGCGCTTACCCTTGAGCAATTAGTGGCCGGAGGAGTTGATTCGCTCGCGCGGCTGCATCTCACTCCTGTGCAACACGATAGTCTGATTGAGTTGTTACGATCTCTCTCCGCCGAGGAGGAGATCCTAGCTCCCTCGACTAGCCACGAAGCGGAGGATAGTGCGAGCGTTCAACACCCTCAAATTGGAAGTATTCAATTAGAACTTCTTCTGCGCCAGCACCTCAGTCAGATTACATCTCATGAACGGTACGGCGATGTGCGCCGACGCGCTATTGGAGAGTTCTGGGACTCCGCGTGGACGCCCGCGCCGTTTGAGGAGGCGCTACGGATTGAGCAGCTCGCGAACATGGATGTCGCCGTCCTGTTTAAAAAGCGATCTGTTAACGACAACCGTATTTATCTCTTGTGTCAGGCGCTCGATAGAGTTGTTTCGGTACTCAATACATCAGTCTCTTCTCAGATATCGCAGTCAGCGCCCCTAGTGACGCCGCGTCGCGAGCTGCCTGAGGAATGGCGACAGGTCAAATCAGATCTAACTATAAGCGAGAAAGCTCTCTGTGCAGTTATCTATCGTTGCTCCGAGCTTCCGAGGACGGCTCGCGGCTATTCCATAGCCTGCGCTGTCATGGAGGCTCTCAGTCAGAAAGAATGTATCTCTATTGTGTGTGGTGAGGAGATGCATCCCAACCTCCTCAAGAAGATTCGAGAGTCGCTTGTCAGCTCAATCCCCGCGGAGGTCGTGCGTACCATCACCGTGGCGTTACAGGGTCCGGGTGTCCACGCGCGTGATATAGCCTCGCTGCTGCGAAGCTGTGAGCAGGATGATTCAACCGCGCTTGAGGTGCTCGCCACCGTGTCCATTCGTGCTCTTGGAGGAGAGCCAGTGCGGTTTAAGGGCGAGGTCTGTCCCGGATTCTGGACGAGTAATCCAGAGCTGTTTACGTTCCTCATGAACCAAAAAAAGTTGGTGGCTGGCCGCGCTGAGCTATCCCTGGACCCATTCTTGCTTGATTGGATCACAGAGAGGCAGGGCCGGAAGAGAAAGGGTAAAAAGTATCCCACCCGGTCTGCGCGTAAAGGTAGAACAGCCAGATAGGGATCTCCTACCCGGCATTTTTTGCCTATTCGCGAGTATAGCACAGGCGATAATGCCTGATGCCTCACACGTACTACAGGATTGATTCATGGCTGGCGTTACCTTTTCAGGTTTAGCCTCGGGACTGGATACACAGGCGCTTATCGACGCGACGACTGCCGCGAGCCGAGCTACCCGCGTGCAGCCGGATCAGAAGCGAGTCACAGACCTCGAGGCCACCAACAGCGCGATTGAGGAGGTGTCCAAAAAGCTGGAAACGCTTCGCTCCAATCTACGAGCCTTTACAACTCTCGCCGGTGGAGGCGTCAGCAAGACTGGGTTTAGTAGTAAGGAGTCTGTAGTTTCAGCCATAGCGACCAGCGCCGCTTCAAACTCAAGTTACTCTGTTACAGTCAACAACTTGGCGAGCAATCACACCTACAGCTTCGATCAGACCTATGCTTCCCCGGAGACAGCGTTGCAGGCCGGTCTTAATGGTGGCGATCCCGCAGGAGATAGGACTGTAACATTCACTATCGGAACTGGGGCTGAGATGGAGACCGTCAGTGTCGAGGCCACAGACGGAAATTTTACGATTCAAAACTTTGTTGATGCGTTTAACGGCCAGAGCACCAAGGCACGAGCCTCTCTCGTGAATACCGGCACCACAGGCAGCCCGGCTTACAAAGTCGTGATCTCTTCTTTGTATGAGGGCACCGAAAAGGGAACGATAGCTCGCACAGCGCTCGGGGCGAGCCTGGGCGCGCTCTCTTCGTATTCAGAGTCTGCCGCGGCAGATGCTTCGGTTACAGTTTCGGGGATCGGAACGATTACTCGATCTACCAATAGCATCGCTGACATCATCCCTGGGGTTACCTTAAACCTAAGCGCTCTTGGAAGCGCGACAGTAAAGGTCTCCGAGGACGTTTCGTCAACAACGACCAAAGTTCAAGACATGGTCGATTCCTTTAATGAGCTTGTTTCCTTCCTCGCAGAAAACAACAAAATCACGAGAGATGAGACAGCAAAGGAAGTTACAAATACCTTTGGCCCACTCGCAACTACTCGCATTGACGATAATCTTTTATTGAACCTACGCAACGCCTTTGCCAGCGCGACCGCCACTGGTGGAACGGCCGTGGCTATTCTCGCTGATATGGGAATCACGACCGAGCGAGATGGAACGCTCAAATTTGATTCCACCAAGTTACAGGAGGCGATCTCAAAAGAGCCCTCGAGTGTGGGAGCGCTCCTAAACTCGTTAGCTGATACGACCGCTACAACTGGTGGCACCATCGATCAATACACCCGCTTCAACGGACTACTCGGGGTAACCATCGATGCGAACAAAACCACTATTACCGATCTTAACCAGCGTATCGCTGATGCCGAGAAGCAGATCGCGCAACAGGCAGAAAATATGAAGGCTCGGTATGCCCGACTCGAGTCCTTGATGAGTAAGCTTCAGAGTCAGCAATCTTCGCTGACATCCGCCCTCGCCGGCTTGAAATAAATCCTGATTGTTAACCCTGAGCGGAAGCTCCTAGCGCATCTGGGCGCGAGAAGTGGAGTCATCATTAGCATGCACATACTCAAGACGTGGTGAGGAATCTTGAGCTGGGGTGAAAGATTCGAGCTCAGTCGTTACGCTGCCAATAAACACCGAACTTACAATTCGCAGCACTTCGCGCTGCTCATCATCAGACACATAGATAAAAGCCTCGCGAAGTTTCGCGCGAGGCTTGGTTGTCGTGAGATTTCGTACTTGTGGAGTGATAACGAGCACGGGGCGTTCTTCCCCTTTGTAGTCGATTGTGGTTCTTTCAACAGCTGAAAGCGAGATAAAATAGCGGGATTTGCCGTTGAACACATCGAAGTGTTTTGTCTCGCCAATGTTCCAGTCAAGGCTTCGCGCGAGGAATGCCGCGCCAATCGGATCAAGTGTCAGATTATTAGGGGTGAAGGATAAAAACTTTTTGTCAGGATCAGAGGCTCCTTTGCCGCGAACTGATGTTATTGTCTCTCCCTCAGGAGCAAAGTCTAACTGAATGTTCTTGTGGCGCGAGTTCTCTTGGTGATTGATCGTCAGGTTGATCGAGGTGAAGTCTTGAGAGGAGATGGTGCTCAAAGCTTCGTAGCGCAATTTATAGAAGAGATCGATGCCGCTGTAGGTCCGAGCAGCCGCGTTTATTAGAAACGTGTTGTTTTTTTTCTCGATGGTCACCGAGCAGGAAGCGGCTGTAATTCCCTCCCAGCTTACAGAGTATTCGTACACTCCCAAGCGCGGTTTGAAGCCAATTGAGCCTGGGCGATACGAAGGCGTTGTTACTTTAACGAGATCCGGGGAGATGTAGTCGTCGGCGCGCACGGGGAGTGGATACAGCAAAATAGTCAGGGCAGAGACACCAAGGACTTTGATAGTGGATAGCAACCCTCTACTCATCGATTCTGTCTTCTTGGTGTTTGCGGGTAGAACGATTCCTTGATAGTAACGGTCAGTCGGGGTAAGCGCCAGCGGGGTTGCTTGACGGTAGTTATTTTTCACCATCCTGCTCGGACCCAAGCATGCCTAAAGACAAGCCCAAAAGTAAACAATGTTTGTATAGCATGTCTATTGAACTCTTTAAAGCAGAATGTCCGGGTGTTTTCCTTAGCTTAACCAGGCTGTTGGAGCCGAGCGCAGTTGCCTCTATAAGCACCGACTATGGGCTGGCAGTGAGGTTTGGAGGCAATGAGGAACCGCAGGTAACCCGAGAAGAGGCGGTCTCGTTCAACCCTCGCTTGGGCCGAATTCTGATGATTCTTCTACGTGATGCGGGCGTGCGAGACCCACTTCTGTTTCGAGCAGCCGTGTATGCCTCCGCGGATATACCAGAGGGCGAATGGCCTGAGCTTCCCGAAGAGGCGCGGGCCATTATTCAAGCAATTCGTGATGGTAACCTGAGTGATGAGAGAGCGCTGGCAATTCGAATGGTCTGGGAGCTGGACAGCCTGCGACACCTCCATATGACAACCTATTCCGCTCAGGAACGAGAGCAGGTATTACTCGCGAAAGAGCGCCCGGAGTATCTTCAAGCTGTGCCGAAACATCTTGAGGGGCTCGCTGCTAAGGTGCAACATGCCGTGCACTTGCAACGAAAGCGCCTGGCCCGTGATACCGGTGCGCAAGGTGAGTAGTGAGGATGTGACTTGATGAGCCGCCAACGATCTAATTCCGCTACTTCGCGAGTTGTGGCGCGTCCGGTTATGAGCTGGTTGTGTACAATCCCGTACACTCTCGTTTTCATCCTCATTCTTGTACTGTCTCACCCGTTCCATATGTTCGCGGCCCTTTTTGGTCGAGCTGCTCATAAGCGCGCTCTCGATATCATGAACCTGTGTATCATCTGGAATATAAGACTCCTGACCGGTGCGCGTTACACGGTGATCGGTCGCCCGACGCTGCCTCCTGATCGTGCGGTGCTCATAGTTTCTAACCACCAAAGCATGTACGACATTCCTATGATCATGTGGGAATGTAGAAAGAAAGAGGTGGGTTTTGTCGCTAAGAGAGAGTTGGGGCGCTTTATCCCAAGCATTTCGTTCGCGTTGCGACGCCTCGGTTCCGTTCTTATTGATCGCAAAGACGCATCTCAAGCTGTGCGAGATATCGAGGCTTTTGGTAGAGCAAAAGCTATGAGCAATCAAGTGGCCGCGATATTTCCGGAGGGCACGCGAGCTCGAGATGGTGCATTAAAGAGATTTAAGACGACTGGTCTTGCGGCATTGCTGCGTTCCATGCCGACTGCTCTGATTCAACCGGTCGCTATCACAGGGAATTGGGAGTTGCTGCGCTACAATTTTTGGCCGGTACCATATGGCACATCGATCGAGCTTACGTTTTTGCCCCCTATTGAGCCCACTGAGCTAGGGGATGGCGACCTCACAAACCTGATAGAGAGAGTCATTCAGGACAGTGTCAATCGTTCAGAGCGCGAGACAAAATAGGCGCGTGTTTAGAGCTTGAAATATCGGGCACGGCAGCGACAAGGTGGTCTCAGCCCTTGCCAGACCGGCCCCCGGTTGCGGCGCTTCGTGCTCAGGTGTCTGAAAATTGGGCCCTTTTCGCGGCCCTTGAAATATAAGTGAAATCCACGTATTAAAGTACCTCCACGTGAGCCGGAGTGGCGGAATGGTAGACGCGGCGGATTCAAAATCCGCTACCTGTGAGGGTGTGGGGGTTCAAGTCCCTTCTCCGGTATTTCCCAGAATGATTACACCTACTCGAGGTAGAAAAGTCATCTTCTCCTGTAGAGCGCGTGCCTCGAAAAAAAATGGCTCAGACTGAATATCTCCCGCACACCGTACCATCGGCCCCTGGCGCAAAGGTCGCGATAGTCTTCTCGAAATGGTATCGCGAGTATTCGCTTACTATGATTAGCAAATGCGAGGAGGTTCTTAAGGCGGCGGGCTTTGCGCAACCTGAGGTCCACGAGCTGCCAGGATGTTTAGAGATTCCGCTCGGCGTTCGAAGGCTCCTGAAAAGAGATCCGAGCTTGGAAGCAATCATTGTTTTCGGTGTTATTCTCAAAGGCGATACCTATCACTTTAATGTTGTGAAAGATCTCTGCATGAGTGGACTTGAGCGGGTCAGTTTTGAGTTCGATACACCGATCATTAATGAGATTCTACCCGTTGATAGTATCAATGACGTTATCGCCCGCGCAGGCAACGATAATAAGAATAAAGGTCTTGAAGCTGGACTTGCCGCCGCGGAGATTATCGCCTGGCGCAGGAAGTATCCGCTCTAAGAGATGATCAACCTACATTATTTTGACGGGACGGCGCCTGTGGAACGGCGGGGCTCCGCATCCGCCCTATAACGAGGCGCGTAATTATGCGCGTATGGAACCGCGCCCTCCCTCCCGAATCATTCGTTGATCTTTTGGAGGGCGCCCGGCTCGGGCGCCGAAATGCCGCGAATTACCGGGCATGACGAGGGCGGAAGTGTCCACCCGCTCTGTAACGAGGCGCGTAATTATGCGCGTACGGAACCGCGCCATCCCTCCAGCGTGACTATCCATAGGGATGCTGCGCGTCACTTCAGCCCGCGAAAGATCATGGTGTTGAACTTCATGAAGCTCACCTGGCCTGATGTAAATTCAGTTCGACACTCATCGCCAGTATACGTCATGTGATTGTGAATTGGGTCAAGGCCTGGGTTGCTTGGGCACGAATCAAGATTAGTAGGGCAATAGTTTCCACGAGTAGGGGTTTTTTCTCGCGGGGTATCCGAGACGAGATCCGTGAACAACCCGTCGCAGGCCCCCGTAAACGTGTGAAGCAGTCCGAGCCAGTGACCGCTCTCGTGAACTAAAACATGCCCGGCGTTATAATGGTCTAAATCACTACCAGGCACCGCGCGATAGTGCAGCATAATACCGTCAAGCGCTGGTTGCATTTTATACACGAACGGAAATGTCGAGTAGCCCAGGATCTTTCCAGTTCCACCCTTCGGCACCAGGATGTCCATGATAAACACGTTCAGAGTCTTGGCATCTCCAACTCTGAGAGCCTTTTTCACCTCCGTCTCTTCGGGCGCTCCGGGGGCAAATGAGTGCCAGTTCTCGTTTACCACTCGATTGATACCAGCAAGCTCAAAACGGTACGGTGTGCCAACTCCCCCAATTTCCCCCGAATAAGCTCGGTTGAGGATATCAACCTGCTCGGCGAGAGATTCGTCCGGAACATCCCCACCCTCGGCAGAGTCATCCTTCATAATCACGTGAAAATTGACAGGAATAGTATAGAGAGTTGAAGAGTTCGATGATGCCTTAGCGACAAAACTCTTGTTGAAATCCGAAAACAGATTAGCCAAGTTCTTCGAGGAGTCTCGATCAAGATCGCGAGTATCACAAAAGAAGAAGCCGCCGCGGGAAGAGCTCCCACTGCCGCCGGAACCGCCGGAAGAATTACCATTCTGGGATGTTCCCTGTTGCTTTTCTTGAACGCAGCCACTCAAACCAAAGGCTACAATGACCGCGATTGTCGCGAGCGAGTCTCTCAGCATGATCCCTATCTCCCCTACGGAGGGTATGCACAGAGCGCACGCGAAAGTGCTGTATCTAGTGAGTGCGCAGTGCCTCAAAAAGTGCCGCGTTTCAACCAACTAAGGACTGGGGAGTACAGGAGATAACGCAAACAAACAGCGGCGCGCTCATCAGGGTAGCCGATGCGATCTGTATGGACGAAAAAGCGAGCTCGCGTTTCAGCAGCCGAGTATAGGAGGCGGATCCGATTACCCGTTCTTCTGGCACTTCCTAAACATCTCCTCAGCGTGAATCTTTTGCACTGAGTGATCGACCATCGGAGAGGGGTAGTCTACGCCGCTTGCGGGGCCAGCTTCATACAGAGAGTGAATCTTTTTGCTCGGAAGAGCGTTGAGTTCCGGAAGCCATTTTTTGACATAGACGCACTCAGGATCAAAGCGCTCCTGTTGTAGCCACGGGTTGAAAATTCGAAAATACGGTTGAGCGTCACAACCAGTTGAGGCCGCCCACTGCCAACTCCCGTTATTGACCGCGGGATCGTAATCAGTCAGATGTTGGGCAAAGAACTCCTCGCCTCTCTGCCAACTGATATGAAGATCCTTCACCAGGAACGAAGCCACAATCATCCGTACACGATTGTGCATAAATCCCGTCGTGACGAGCTCTCGCATACCTGCGTCGACTATGGGGAATCCCGTCTGCCCACGGCACCAGCGCTCGAACCATTTGTCATTCTCATTCCATTCGACGGCGTCATATATGGAATTAAAGGCGTGTCCAAAAACGTGCGGGAAATGCCATGCGATGTGGGTGAAGAAATCGCGCCAGTAGAGTTCCCGAATCAACGTGTGCTGGGCACCCAGCGTAGCGGACACCGCGTGGAACACCTCTCGAATTGAGACAGTGCCAAACTTATTGTGTGGTGCCAGCAGAGTCGTGCCGCGAATGCCCGGGATATTCCTCTCCTCATCATATTTTGAATAGTCCTTGATCTGTTTCAATATCGCCAAAGCCTTCGAGCGACCACCGATAGCTACTCGATTCGGCGCGCTTTCGCTCGGCCAGAAATCGCGAGGACTTACTGTCTTAAGTGATGACGAGACCTTCAACAGGTTCTTTCGTGAGGCTGTTGATGGATGTGGTACGGAGAGTTTCTGGGCTTTTTTGAAAAACGGGGTGTATACCGTGTATGGTCGGCCATCATCCTTAGAGAAGGATTCCGGATCAACAAGCAGAAGATCAAAGTGCGAATGAAACGGCACGGAACGGCTAGCGCACACTCTCTGAAGAGTCGCGTCACGGCTGGAGCTGAAAGGGGTATAGTCCTTGTTCACAAAAACCGCGTCGATCGAGAGCTCTGAGATGAGCGTGTCGATTACGCGCTCAGGATTTCCATGGAGAATAAGAAGATTTCCTCCCTGTGCCTCAATCTCCCGGGAGAGCTCCTCTAAGCTTTCAACCATGAACGCTAAGCCATTCACCGAGCGATAGCGGTGCGGCTTCACTTGCGCATCATTAAAGATGAAGCACGTCACCACCTCCTTGCTCATTTCACGAGCAGCATTCAGGGCCGTGTTGTCCTGAAGACGAAGATCCCGTCGGAAGATATGA
>JAFMIS010000040.1 GCA_017853915.1 bacterium | reverse complement strand
CGTAAAAAAAGCCGCAAGGCAGGCATTCTGATGGAAGTCCTCTTTGATGTTCGGATTGCACGCTTTATCGAGGGGATAATTGCGAAATACTAAGTGATACGCGCCGCGATATCTCTCAAGTACCTCGTGAAGTCCAAGGTAAAGATGCCGACACCCTGGGCACTCAAAATCCGCGAACTCCACGATCTGGACCGGCGCCGAGAGATCTCCCGAATCATAGTCCCCGAACGCCCCGCCAATCTTTGACTCGATGAGAACCTGGCGTTCACGACGCCACGCTTGCACCGGATCAACGGAAGCCGGATCATCATACAGGCGATAATTAAGTTGGGCGTACACAGCGCCCCAATACACCATGCCCGGAAGATATAAACTTACAAGCGCCCCGATACCTAGCGCCACGGCTCCCAGCCAAGCTACACCGCGTTGATTACCCTTTAGAAATAGAAGTGAGGGAAAGCGAAGCAGACACGCGCATCCCTCTCTCAACCCCTCGAGCGCTCTACCCCGATAGAGCCTCCTCCACAACCAACCACACAGAAGAAAATTGATCAGATAGAGGCCCAGACACAGCAGACACAAAGCTCCGATGATAAATTCTGATATTCCGAATAAAATAACGGACGCGAGTGAAGCAAGCGTGGCTCCTAAGAAGATCACCGCCACGATTGATCTCTCCGACACTCTCCGACTTACCGCGGCAAAAATCAGCCCGCCCAGAATCACGCCATAGAAAAATATCCCGTAAGCCGCGATCGGCACTCCGAAGATCGTTGACCACTCACTCGCGTTGACCGCTTCGCAGTTGATGTGCTGAGAGAGATTGCAGAAACTCGGGCCGGTCGCGAGGCCTGAGGTGTAGATGATGTGTTCATACAGGGCGACAAGCGAGAGTATCCCTCCGATGCACGCCAGTACCGAGAGCCACAAGCGAGAGACAGGATGTTGGGGCGTGCTGATACTCATATCTACATACATGAAGAATCCCGACGGGGGCTCTCCACCACACAGTATCAACTATCTTGAAGTGCGCGACAATCGAGGCAAATAAGGGGCGCAGGCAAGCCAAAACCCTCTTGCAGGGCACGCTTGGGGGCGTACGTATGACACGTACGCACGGCCCCGAACCTATCCTTACTTGGCCGCGGCCTGGCTCTCTCCATCGCCGAACAAGAGTGGCGGCTTACGGAGATGCAATCCTGACTGTGAAAGCTTTACCCAGATCTCCTGAAGGATCTCTCTATTCTCCTTGTCGAGCAGATCGTAGATGGCGTCGAGGGTCATTACCTGCTGCATCGCGGTCATCGCGAAGATCGGAGCAGCCTGGTCTTTAAGTAGTTTGTCCCGTACATCGGTTATAAAAACCCGCAGGTCAGCTTTGGTAGAGATCTGAGAGACTTCATGAGCACCGCCGCCAATCGAATTATCGACTTCTTTGATCTTGGTTTCTTTTTTACTCTTCATATCGTTTCCTACTAGTTTTTCTGTCTAGCTTTCCTACCTAGTTTACCTATCGATGGCGACTATCTCTATCGCTTGATTGTACCGAGTTGGGTCGTCCTGTGGATCAATTAACACTGGAGCTCCCACAATAACAGACCTGGTCTCCAGCCGTCGAGGTTCTACACCAGCTTTTACCAGCTGATTGACGAATTCACGGGAACGACGGTCAGTTAAGTGCTGAATGTAGCTCGATTCCTCGCCACCAATACTCTTAGCGTACGCCACAATGACGAGTCGTGAATATGGGAGTCTAAACTCGTTGAGGTGCGCCAATTCGCGTACTATTCCAACCCCTGACGGACACATCTTAGCTGAGTCACCCCGGAAGAAAATATCAGCCGGATAGATATCTCGCGTTGGGTGCATTTCTAAACGCCGCTTGTAGTGTAGCGCCAAGACCTCTTGAGCGGCGGATCGGCGCCTCTGCGTCTCGATTTCTCGTCCCAGACGCATCTCAGACTCCTCCATGCCATCACGAACCGCTCCATGTACTAAGCCCATAGCGGCGCCAAATCCGGCGCCGATAGCGACACCGGGCCCCGTGGCTGCAGTAAATTGGGCGCCTGTAACGGCCCCTGCTCCAGCACCTTCAAGCGCTCCAACCGCCCCACCGCTAAAAGTCTTGTCAGGCCCCTCCACCGGTTTCGTCGAGCATCCAGCGATCCCGATCCAAAACACAGATAGAACGAGAGCACGCGATACCATGGATGAAATCGCACTCGAGATAAAAACGTAGAGGTCTTTCACATGAACCTTCCTTCAGCGCGGAGATACCATCACCTAGCAGGACTTCTGATGTCGCCTTATGACCACGCGCGCCACGTAGGTAGGCTCCCCTAAGTCCCTTTGAACACGGTATGTGAGGGTATGATGATGAAAGGGGCGCTAGGGCATCGCGAGAGCTTCATTAAAACGGAGTTTTGTTAGTGCGAGTCCGTGAATGGGGCTATTTTCAATCTGCCGAGCCTTGTCTAACTCGGCGTAAGCCGTCTCATTTCCTACTACTACAACTACGAATTGCGAAGGATCCCATCGACGCTCCGCTACTTCCCGGACCTCCTCAGGTTTTATCCCCAGGACCTTGGGCAGATACGTTTTGTCGTAATCCGGCGGGTACTCAAGCAATTCCTGACGGGCTATCCTCCCCGCAATCTCGTCGACTGAGCTAAAATTAAATACATACGAATTTTCGATCGCCGCCTTCTTCTCGCTTAATTCATCCACTCCCGGATCGCGGTCCTGTAGGTCGCGCAAAACTTTAATCGATTCCTCAATAGCTGGCCCTACTGACGCGGCTTTCGTTTGCAAAAAAACGTGGTTGGTTCCTTTGACAACTCCGGGCACAATCCCGCCCGACACTCCATACGAGAGGCCGAGCTCGGTTCTCACTCGCTTCATCAGGCGCGATCCAAATCCACCGGAACCAAACACCTCATTAAACACATCGATCTCAACGTAGTCAGGAGTGAAGCGTGGCACTCCAAGCTGGCCGAACTTCACCGATGCCTGCGCGAAAGGTAGGGTGATGAAATACAGTCCTGGTTTTGGCTCAAAATCGACCGCGGGCGCGGCGGGCATCCTACTACCGCGAGGCTCCCATCCACCGAAATAGCTGTCGGCGAGCTGCTTGGCTTTATCCCGTGAAATATCGCCGGTGATAACGAGAATAGCGCCATCAGGCTTTACAAACTCTCGGTGAAGCTGCGCTACATCAGCGCGAGATATATTCGCGATATCCTGCGACCGCGAGACTCTGCCGTATGGGGTATGCCCGTACATTAATTGTGTAAAAGCAATGGTCGCCACAGTTCCGGGATCCTCGACGCGGCGACGAATTCCCTCAAGGGCTTGCCCCTTCCACAATACAAGCCGATCGGAATCGAAACGGGGTCTCAACACAACATCCGCAAAAAGCGCAAATACCCGATCGATGTCAGAGGAGAGACAGGAAAATCCCACACCTCCAAACTCTGCCGAAAATGAACTCGCTATCGAAGCAGCCAGACGCTCCAACTCCCGATCGAGCGCGTCAGCTGACAGATCTCCAGCGCCTCCAGATCTCATCCCCTCACCCATCGCCGACGTTGTGCCTATCGGGTATCGATCAGCCCACAGAGCGCCAGCTCGCAGAAAAAGCTTTCCTCTCACCAAGGGCAGCTCCTTGTCTTGCAGAAAGATGACGCTCACGCCATTCGGCAATGACCATCGCTCAGGTTCTGAAGGCGTAAAACTCCGAGCCTCATCATGGCGAGGCGCACCGGGATAGCCCACGTCTTTTGAGTGAAGCGAGCAGGCGCTCAGCGAGCACAAGACTAGGCAACACAGCTGGAAAATGGTCGCGCGTATTCTATTCATAAGCCTCCTACTCCGCGCGCTCTATTGTGGCGATCGTTCGTTGATCAGGCGCGAGATATTTCGTAGCGACACGTTTAATGTCGTCCACACTCACTTTAAGCATCTGGTCGTACCACTCTACTGAAGCCTTCCATGTTCCGTAGGCTAATTGTGATGTAGCGAAGTCGAGGGCAAGCGACTGGTTAGAGCTCAAGTGCCCGAGATACTCCATACCGATCGAACGCTTGGCGATCTCAAGCTGCTCCTCAGTGGCGCCAGTCTTCACAAATCGTCGAATAACTGAGTCAAACGCATTTATTACCTGCTCGGTAGAATGTGGGGCCTTCACACTTGCGCCAAACATAAGGAGATTTGGATAGGCAATACCCGGCCCTTCCTCTTCCGATATACTTGCGACGAGCTGGCGTCGCTTCACGAGCTCTGAATATAGAGGAGATGTTTTTCCTCCCGCCAGAATCTCTGCCATAACTGAAATTGGTGGATCATCTAGATCTGGATAATTCGGCTTTCGGTACGCCACAACCACCTCTGGGGACGCTGCCATTTTAAGCTGCACTCGACGCTCTCCCTCTTGCGGCCCCTCATCGGAGATGTCTCGGACGATATCGGGCGCGGTGGGAAGGCGTCCAAAATACTTCTCAATAATTTTTATATCCGCGTCGGGATTAACGCGACCTACAACGCTCACGACGATATTTGATGGGACGTAAAAACGCTTTCGAAATGTCTCAAGTTGCGAAGCCGTAAGCGCCCTCAGATCACGCTCGTATCCGATCACAGGTGCCCGATATGGGTGGCGTTGGTAGGCGACACCCAAAAGCAATTCATACAACTTGCCGCCTGGATCGTCTTCGAAACGCATCCGACGCTCCTCAAGCACAACATCGCGCTCTTGGTAAAACTGCCGTAGAACTGGCTCGACCAAACGATCAGATTCCATCTCGCACCAGAACTCAAACGCCGATCGAGGCAGGTTTACAAAATATTTGGTAAACTCTTTATCAGTTGTGGCGTTCTGTCCGACCGCGCCATTTTTCTCGTATCGAGCGGTAAAGTCGTCCGATATCCACAAGTTCCTCAGCTTTTCATGGATTGCTTCCCACTCTTTGCGCTGCTCAGGAGAGAGATTTTGTCCCGCGTGAGAATCCGCAGCGATCTGCTCCAAGCGCGCCAGTAGCCTTCGCTCGGCACTGTAATCCTTGGTGCCGACTGACGTGGTTCCCTTGAACGCCATGTGCTCAAAGAGGTGAGAAATCCCCGTTTGCCCCATCACCTCATCGCTACCACCCACTCGAACTACTACCGCTCCAGCGAATATGGGAGCTTCACCCCTTTGATAGAAAATGACTTTGATGCCGTTTGAAAGCGTGAAGGTTTTTACCTTTGAGACCATCTCACTAAGAGCGCTCGTAGAGTCATCAGCACGAGCCGCACACACCATACTCATCATCAGCGCTATCACGATGAGAGAGCACGTGAGAGTATGAAACAGACGTGGTAGGCACCACGTCGAACCCACGCTACGAACAATTCGACTTTGTCCTTTCAGGACAAAGTCGGAATCCAGACTGCGCCCCAGAAGCGGCTTGCCCGGAAGAAGTCCCGAAGGAGCGAAGTCTGGACGTGCGATTTTTAGAATTCGGTGAAGCATGCTGATCCGTTGTAAGTACCTTCAGAAATAATTACAAAAGGTTACTGGGCGGCTCATAAAGAGACAAGCGGATAGACCTCCCCCGCAACTCTTGACTTATGTCGGGAGCCTTACAATTATCCAGGTCGCTCGAGCGCCTTAGCATGCGCTGTAATGAAGCTTTAGAAGGATGTGTATATGACTAATATCTTTGCTCTTTTTCCTGGTCAGGGTTCACAGAAAGTCGGCATGGGTAAAGAGTTATGGGATGCCTATCCACTGGCTAAAGAGATCTTCGCTAAGGCTGACCATGCTCTTGGATTTGAGCTATCCAAGATTTGCTTTGAGGGCCCCACGGAGAAATTAACTCTGACCGAGATCGCCCAACCAGCGATCTTGACCGTAAGCACTATCTGCTTTCAACTCTCTCAACAGAGCTCGCACGCGTGCGCCAATACAATCGTAGCGGCAGCTGGGCACTCCCTCGGTGAGTACTCAGCGCTCGTCGCGGCGGAAGCGATCGCCTTCGAGGACGCGGTGCGATTAGTCAATAAACGTGGCAAATATATGCAGGAGGCCGTGCCGGTTGGAAGCGGCAAGATGGTCGCGGTACTCGGCAAAGAGGTTCACGAGATCGAAACTGCTCTTCAGAAAGTTGAGGGAGACGTAGCTCAGATCGCGAATATCAACGCCCCAGGACAGATCGTTGTAGCGGGTTCTGTCACCGGTGTTCAAAAGTTCGTTGAACACCTAGGAACAGCGAAGGTTATTGAACTTACCGTGAGCGCTCCGTTCCATTGCGACTTAATGAAGCCAGCGGAGCAAAAGCTGCGAGTCGATCTCGCCTCTATCGAGATTCGTAAACCAAAGTTCAAAGTGTACCAGAACTTCACGGCTCAAGCCTCTGATGACCCTGATACGATCCGCGAGAATTTGGCTCTCCAAGTATGTGGGCGAGTCCGCTGGGTAGAGTGCGTTGAAAATGTCATAAAGGATCTTTCACCATCGGCAGTATGGGAATACGGCGCCGGGAACGTGCTTACGGGGCTCGTCAAGCGGATCAATCCTGGTGTGGCCCGAGTAAATGTTGATTCACCTGGGGCCCTACAGGTGGCAGCCTAGCAGAAGATATTTTTAAAACTAGCTCTACGCCGCCTTGCGTGAAGCTGCTGTGCGCCGAATGTGGTAGGCGCAGTTTTTTGAACATGCGTTCTTATCCTCATGTGGTACACACGCATGACACACGATGGTATCCTTACCGCAATTTTTGCACGACAGCCGCTCTTTTGCGGGATTTCCACAATGCGGGCAAAGCTTATAGATTGTAGTGGGCTGTAAGCGCGCGTCAACCGAGACTCGGTGATCGAACACGAAGCATTCTCCCTCGAAGAATCCCTCAGGATACTCCTCCAAGTAACGAAGAATACCGCCCTCCAGCTGATACACGTTTTCGTATCCAAGCCGTTTTACTTCTGGCACAGCCTTCTCACATCGAATTCCACCTGTGCAGTACAGCAACAACTTTTTGTCACGCGGCAGGTGCCCTTGCTCTAGGTAACTTTGAAATTCACTGAATTTTTTTATTTTTGGATCGAGCGCGCCTTTGAAAACTCCAATCTCCGTTTCGTAATCGTTGCGAGTATCCACGATCACTACGTCAGGATCTGACTCAATCAAACGATGCCACTCGCTAGGGGTCAGGTGAGTGCCGCGCGACTCCTCCGAGGATATAGATAGATCCTTGGTGGTAATTATCTCGGAACGAAGATCGACCTTAAATCGAGCAAATGGCATCTTTTCCGCGGACGAGTCTTTAAATGAGACAATCTCTCCCGGAAAGATTTCCGCAAGATGCTCCTTAAATGCCGTTATCACCTCAGGCAGCCCGGCAACGGTCGCGTTGACTCCCTCTCCACCTAACACCACTAACCCACGCACGCCCCGTGAATCCGCAAAGCTCTCGAGAGAATCGCGCACAGCTCGGAGGCGCCTCTCGTCCATGGCGACAAATTTATAAAAAGCGGTAATGGCGATACTACTCATGGTATTACCCTCTCAACACTAGTAGGCCTTGGCAAATATGGCGTCTTTCACCGCTGGTTTGCCCGTCACAACGCAGCGCCCCTCTGTTCCGCTCTGCTCCAGAGGTAGGCAGCGCACGGTAACTTTGAGTTCCTCCAGGAGCTTGAGGGCCTCGGCTCCCCCGGCCCACTTACCGAGTACGAAGCCTCCATGGATCTCGGGCCTCTCCTCGTTCTTGGGGGTAAAAAATCTCTTAAACTCCTCGGGCGAGGCGATGTCACGCCGGGTGTTTTCATCACGATAGCTCTTTGCCTGATTGAAATATGAGCTCTGGATATCCAAAAGGAGCTGGCTAATTCCCTCAACGGCCTGTGACGCGCCGAGGAATGATTTCTCACGCGGTCCCTTATCACGACGGTACACGACCACCTGCTTTGATTCGATATCACGAGGACCAACCTCGACGCGCACAGGGATCCCCTTCTTCACCCACTCCCAGCTCTTGTCTCCTCCGCGCATATCACGTCGATCAACGATCACTTCTACTGGAATTCCATCAAAACTTTGACGGCGGAGATCCCTAGCTATCGATTCCGCGTATTCAAGAACAGATGCCTCCGTCTCCGGTTTGGGGATAACCGGTATAATCACCACGTGCTTCGGGGCTATCTTCGGCGGCAAGCGCAACCCATCATCATCAGAGTGAGTCATGATCACGCCTCCAATAAGGCGTGTTGAGACTCCCCATGATGTCGTGTATGCGCACTCAATCTCCCCCGCTTGATTGAGAAATTTAATCCCCGATGCCTTCGCGAAGTTCTGCCCTAAGTAATGCGATGTACCTGCTTGTAGCGCTTTTCTATCCTGCATCATCGCCTCAATACAGTAGGTATCAACCGCGCCAGGGAATCGCTCCTCGGGGATCTTTTCCCCCTTAATCACCGGCATCGCCAAAAAATTCTCGGCAAGATCGGCGTAGACATCTAGCATTTTAAACGTCTCCTCTACGGCCTCTTGCTGAGTTGAGTGCGCAGTGTGTCCCTCTTGCCACAGAAACTCCGCGGTCCTCAAAAATAGCCGCGTTCTCATCTCCCAACGGACTACGTTCGCCCACTGATTTATCAGCAAGGGAAGATCTCGATACGACTGAACCCAACGCGCGAATGACTCTCCAATGATCGTCTCAGACGTAGGTCGCACGACGAGCGGCTCATCGAGCTCACCCGTTGGCACAAGCTTACCATCTCGAGCTTCAAGTCTGTGATGAGTCACTACTGCACACTCCTTAGCGAAGCCCTCGACATGCGCGGCCTCCTTCTCAAGAAAGCTAAGCGGTATAAAGAGGGGAAAGTACGCGTTGCTGTGCCCCGTATCTTTGATCATCTTGTCGAGGTGACGCTGTATATTTTCCCAGATGCCATAGCCCCACGGCTTGATGACCATGCATCCGCGCACAGCTGAATTCTCGGCAAGCTCAGCGGCTTTAACGACCTGCTGATACCACTCAGGATAATCGTCAGCTCGACGGGGAGAAATTGCGCTAGTCTCTTTGTTATTCATACGATCCCTAACCCTAACCTGTTGGAACTCCTGAATCTATCACCGTGATGCGGCTGAGTAAACGTTAGGCGCTCGGAGTGTTATACCCCTCATAATTGCGGAGATTTCTTAGGAGTTTATAGGAACATCGCGGCCGAGGGGAGAAACAAATCCTCTCTTTGAGTCCCCAAACATCAAGATTTTCCTGAAATCGCCGTTTCCTTTTGTAAGGGGATTGGAGCCAGCGGCAGTTCGCCGTGGGGCGATAGAAATCGAGCTTATAATCCTTGATTAGGGATACCGTACGATGAGTGAAAATAATAAGAACAACAATCAACCGAGACGTCGAGGGCTCACCTCGCTAACCCTTCAATGGATTGCGGACAAGTTTCGACGAACGGAAAAAATTAAAGAGGAACTCTCGCGAGGAACCTATCAGGTGGACTCTGATAAGATCGCTAAAGCGATTATTCAGAACTCGTGTGGAACCCCAGAGCAGACCCATCAATAGCGGGGGAAGAACTGGCGCAATCACCCGCTATTGAAGCGGCGAGCTTCGACTTCTAACCCGCGTCACGCTTAGCAGGGCGGCGAAAACAACCCATCGTTTTATAATTCTGGCAAAGCCCCCCTCAAATTCGACATCCTAAGCTCTTTAGAATGCCGTTCTTCACTCCCAGCCCCCTTTACCAGCCTGCTAAAGCGCTTTACCCAACCTGCCCGGGAGTATCCTCATCTTATAAATCGAGTATCCTACATATCTTATGTCTGAGAGTTCTCGTAAATTTTCGGTCTCAGCCGGCGGCCTGCTTGTGGCTCTCGGAATCATCTATGGAGACATCGGCACATCCCCGCTGTACGTGCTCAAAGCCGTTGCAGGAAATGATCCGATATCTCCTGAGGTTGTTCTCGGGAGTCTGTCGTGTATCTTCTGGACCCTTACTCTCCTCACAACAATTAAGTATGTGCTTCTCACCCTACGCGCGGACAATCGCGGTGAGGGTGGAATATTTGCTCTGTACGCCCTGGTACGCAAAAACGCTCGCTGGCTTCTCGTGCCAGCAATCGTGGGGGGAAGTGCGCTGCTGGCGGATGGAATCATCACGCCGCCGATATCGGTTTCATCTGCTGTCGAGGGATTGCGGAAGATTTACCCAGACATCGCGACCGTTCCGATCGTTTTGATGATACTTACGATACTATTTTCAGTGCAGCACTTTGGAACACGTATCGTTGGCCGGTCGTTCGGACCAGTGATGCTTGCCTGGTTTCTGATGCTCACCATCCTAGGCGGTTCGTGGATAGTCACAAACCCGGAAGTTATTAAAGCTCTCAATCCGCTCTATGCGCTCAACCTTATCTTCATGTATCACAACGGGTTTTGGGTCTTAGGAGCTGTATTTCTCTGCACGACTGGAGCGGAAGCTCTCTACTCTGATTTAGGACACTGTGGTCGTGGCAACATTCAAACCTCGTGGCTCTTTGTTAAATGCGCTCTCATTATCAACTATCTCGGCCAAGGAGCATGGATGCTCGCTCACTCTGGTCAGACACTTGGGGATAGAAATCCATTTTTTGAGCTCATGCCGAGCTGGTTCTTGATTCCAGGGATCGGAGTCTCGACGTTAGCGACTATTATAGCGAGCCAAGCTCTCATTAGCGGTTCCTTCACCTTGGCAACTGAAGCCATGCGACTCTCCGTTCTGCCCAAAGCCAAGATCGTCTATCCATCAGAGCTTAAAGGTCAGATTTACGTGCCAGTAATGAACCTCCTGCTGTTTGTAGGTTGTTCGGGGGTCGTGCTCTATTTTCGCGAGTCATCAAACATGGAAGCCGCATATGGTTTAGCAATCAGCTTAACCATGCTCATGACGACCATCTTATTCTCAAATTATCTCTTACGACGTCGTGTACCGTGGATTTTTGTAGCGTCATATTTTGTCGTGTATTTCGCCCTTGAAGCGTGTTTTCTATTCGCGAACCTGCTGAAGCTGGGACACGGAGGATGGGTAACCCTTTTGATTGGGGCAGGCGTCGCCTCAGTGATGTTCACCTGGAACTCGGGATCTCGTCTCAAAATGGC
>JAFMIS010000394.1 GCA_017853915.1 bacterium | reverse complement strand
AGATACACTGAGGATTTTTTCGCGAAGTTTGACGAAGTCGCAGCCCGCATGTCGTTGTTTGCAGCAAAGGGTATTTTTGGAACCAGTTCTTGAACTGCTTTCAAAAATAGCTTCGTAGCGAGGCTGACGAGATGCGAGGCGAGACAAGGAAAACGAGCGAAAAAACCGCAGGTGTATCCGCTGAGATACACTGAGGATTTTTTCGCGAAGTTTGACGAAGTCGCAGCCCGCATGTCGTCGGCCGCAGCAGAAGGTATTTTTGAAAGCAGTTCTAGTGCTTAAATTCCGGTTTTTAGCTACAACACCCGTACTAACCCCGAAGCCCATGAGTGTTCTGATGAAGTCCCCATCCCCTCGCCTCGCTGTCTTCCTTATCGTGCTCCTGGATGTCATGGGTTTTGGGCTGATCATCCCCTCCCAACCCTTCTTGGCGAAACATTTCGGAGCGACAGCTACCACGGTCACGCTGCTGGGAACCACCTACTCGCTCATGCAGTTTCTATTGGCTCCAGTATGGGGCACCCTGTCTGATCGCTTCGGACGTCGTCCCATCCTTTTGGCGACTATCTTTATGACCGCGTGCGGCCACGCGACCTTCGCGGCCTCCACCTCGCTCACAATGCTCTTTCTCGCCCGAGCGCTCTCAGGAACTGGCGCGGCTAATATCTCGACAGCCCAGGCAGTACTCGCTGATACCCATCCTCCCCATGAGCGAAGCCGAGCGATGGCTCTGATCGGAGTGGCTTTTGGAGTTGGATTCGTCTTAGGTCCGGCGCTTGGTGGAATGCTGTTTCACCTTGATCATCGCGCGCCTGCGGCGTTCGGAGCCCTACTGGCTGCCCTGAACTTTCTCTTCGTGTTGTTAGCCCTACCAGAGACCCGATCAATAGAGGCGAGGTCCGAGCGGTACTCCGCGAGCATCGCGGATATCTTCACCGTGGATCCAGCTCTTCGTCCACTTGTATTTATTACACTTCTATTTATCACAGCTTTTGCCCTTATGGAGCAGAGCGTGGGCCTCTTCATCGAGCATATCTGGGTCGCAACAGGTGACCCAAATCAGATGGAGCGCGCTACCAGCCTTACCAGTAATTTTTTGGTGGTGGTGGGGATAACCGCGATACTCGCGCAAGGCCTATTGGTCAGAAAACTATTGAAAACCAGGCCGGAACTGCAGTTGGTGCGCGCTGGTCTCATCACGGTAGGGGCTAGTCTCGCCCTTATTCCGATCCTCGGAGCTTTTGGGAATTATCCCCTATTTCTCCTATCTGGGGCCACCCTCGCGCTCGGAAGTGGATTGTTCAATCCATCGATGGCAGGCCTTGTATCACTGACGGCTCCAGGGGAACGACAGGGGTTTGGTCTGGCGGTAAATCAATCAGCAGCCGCGCTCGGTCGGATACTGGGGCCAACAAGCGCAGGCTGGCTCTTCTCAAGACACGCATTCCTGCCATTTATAGTCGGCGTGACATTAACAGGATTGGCTGTCCTTCTATGCCAGAGGGTTTCGAACCAACCGCGCAACTAAAACAATAACCGCTGCGCCCTTATGCTCAAGCTGCTGGTCGTTGTTCAGTACTCGTAACCCTCCGCGGCTCCTGGTCATCCGTGGGAAGATGCACTGGGCGCTCTAGCAACGAGAGGAAGAGTTTAAGTTTTACCTCCTCTAAGCCCGAGGCCGGGGCACCGACCCGTTCACGTTCTTCTTTTAGTCGATAATATTCAGCCTCGATCATCTCTCGATACTCATCCGCTGAACTCACTTTTTCCCAACCGTAGAGCTTCATAACGCCTCGTCTGTGAGTAGTCGTTTACTTTAAGTAACCTAAAGCAAAAAGAGAATCGCCCCTATGAGACTCATCACATCGCGTGACCTTGTTTGCGCATGCCATGCTTGTTCATACCGTGTTTGCACATACCATGCGCCGCGCGGCCACAGAGATAGAAGCTGATCTTTTTCGGGTCACCGCACTGGCGGCTTGATGTACTCACGGCAAAAAAAACGGGCCCAGATGGGCCCGTTTTCAGTCAGCGAGGAGGCTTTATTAGGCCTGATCGTCAACAGCGAGAAGGGTTGGACCCTCATCGCCCTCTCCGTCATCACGATGCTCAACCGCCTCATGATGGCCATCAGCGTTGACTGTATCCTCTGCCTGCAGAGCAGCGAGCTCCTCTGCGGTAGGCTCGCGCGGGATTGAGAGCGTCACTGCCTTCTTCACAAAGTACTTCTCTCCCGTCCCCTTTGCTTCAGTCTCGCTCAGTTTCTGCACGACCTGATCAGCCACGCCCTCTGGAACATCCACGAAGGCATACGCGCCACGCATACTGATACGATGAATATCGCTAGCCTGAACACCACAGGTGTTTACCACCTGCTCTTTCAGCTCATCAGAGGACATGCCCTTGTTCGAACCAACACCGACATACAGACGAGCTTCTTTATCTACGACCATCGGTTTGCGTGGCTCACGGTGACGCTGACGGCGTCCCTCGCCACCACG
>JAFMIS010000393.1 GCA_017853915.1 bacterium | reverse complement strand
GGATGCGATGGTTTTTACAAAGAGGCTGGCGAGGGCAGGTATCGGGTAGAGCTACCCCCGCTGCGGTCTTTGGTGAAACCGCTACCGACGAAAGAGAGCCTGGTTGTTCCACAAGGTAAGGGCGCCAGTAGCGGCGCAACCGCACGAAAAGGCTCACTAAAGGTTGAATATAACCTCAAGCCATAGTATCTCTCGAAGAGCCTCAGGCGCGATGTAAAAGTTACATCTTTGGCGAGCTTTGTGGGGTAGCCCAGTGAGTCTTCGACGCTGGGGTGATTGGATTCTCGTTGAATAACGAGAGCGCGGGAGCATCTCATAGCTATGAACATGGCCTCTTCATTATCTCTTGTATCCTCAGAAGCTCCCTCCTCATGGCATTACTTGTTAGATCCCCATCAAGCCGGGCTACATACGAGACTTGAATCCCTGCGAGCTGTTCAACATCGTCGCGTTCTTGATGGGCTTCCTATATGGGATCTCTCCATGGTGAATCCCGATCTTGCTCCCCCACGCCAGGTTCTTGATCGATTGCTAGAGTCTGTTACCAAACCAACGAACCATCGTTACGCCGTGTCGCGTGGAGTGCGCCGGTTGCGTGAGGGATTCGCTATTAAGTACAGCAGTCGATTCGCGATCTCTCTACATCCGGAGAGCGACGTGTGTGTATGTTTAGGTAGCAAAGACGCTTTATTTCACGCCTTGCGAGTTTTAACCCGTCCGGGAGAGTCGGTTGTGGTGGCGGCTCCCGCGTATCCCGCGCACCCATCGGCGGTCTCGTCGGTTGGAGGACAGGTGGTTCTGTGGGATGTCTCAGCTGAAGAGAGAGAAGCTGCCGAGAGTTTATCGCGGATTCTCAAAGCCTCCAAAGCGAGGGTCCTGGTACTTAATCTCCCCTCGAACCCGGCTGGTATGGTTGTAAGGGCCTCGTGGTGGCACGCGATTGGCGCCGTGTGTGCCCAAAACAACGTGGTTATTATCAATGATTTCGTATATGGCGAGATGTGTTTTTCAGGTAGCGCCGCCCCAAGTGGTTTGTCCGCGCGAGAGTCCGGCGCGCGCTGTGTTGAGGTATACTCTCTGTCGAAAGCTTACAATGTGCCTGGTTGGCGCGTAGGGGCTCTTGTGGGGGATGCCGAGATAGTGGGTGCGGTCGCGCGTCTCAAATCTCACGCTGATTATGGTTTGTTTCTTCCTTTGCAGTACGCTGCTACGGTGGCCCTGACAGCGACCGAAGAGCTTGTCAGACCAACGGTCGCGACATATGAGCGTCGGCTCAAGGTCTTGGGTCAGGGGCTGCAGAAAGCCGGATGGGTTGTGACCAGCCCTGCGGCTGGGGCCTGTCTGTGGGCTCAATTCCCGGCCCACGTGGGGCAGGTGGCAGGGGGAGGTTCGCTGGCAGTGGCGGAATACCTGTTGAAACACGTTGGTTTAGTCGCTACACCAGGTGTCGTGTTCGGAGAGGCTTCCGATGGATACCTGCGATTCGCCGCGGTAACTTCCGAGGAGCGGTTGCGGGAGGTCGCTGGGTTACTAACGCGGGTGTGAGCCTAAGGGGAGCGCGAAGTGAGAAAGGTGAGAAGAAAGCGAGGGTTTAGCTCTCCATGGTGGTTGTGGGGACTTCCGCTGTGCGTGTGGATTGCTGAAGTTCGAGCGGACGAGGGATGCCTCTCGTCGGCTGAGCTAGTAAAGAAAGCCGTGCAATTGGGTAACGACTCTGACGAGGCGATAGGTCTCTACAAAGAGGCTCAAAAACTCTGTCCAAAGATGCCCGAGACGCACTTCAACATCGGATTGTTGTATCAAAAACGGAATAACTTGGAGGAATCGGAGCGCGAGCTTCGCGAGGCTATCGCGCTCAAAGATGATGAGCAGTTCCGGCTCGGATTGGCGGAGGTCCTTTTGCAGAAGGGAGAGATCTCCGCGGCGCAGGAGCAGTACGACCTCGTGCTTTCGAAAAACGAGAGGAGCGTTCCGGCACTTCAAATGGAAGCCGTCATTCTGGAGAAGAAACAGAAATTAGCGGAGGCCGCGGATCTCTTGGAAAAAGCCGCGACAATAGAGCCGACCAACATTGTGACGCATTTTAACTTAGGGGTTTTGCGCAGCAAGCTGAATCAACCGGAGGCAGCGATCGCTTCTTATAAACGAGCAGTTGACCTCGATCCTAAGCATTTCGACGCCAACTTCTTCCTCGGTACTCTTCAAGTAAAGACGGGGAATCTGCACGACGCGCGTCGAAGTTTCCAGCGCGCAGCGGAGTTAAGGCCGGAGGATGTGCGGGTTCAAGTGAGCCTCGCCGAGGTGTATGTGAAATTGGGAGAGCAGGCTCTCGCGGAGGGCGCGTTGCGCAGGGTCGTTGCGCTGGCTCCTGCAAATATCTTTGGGCATCTGAACCTGGGACTGGTTCTGATTGAGGAGCACCACTATGAAGAGGCTGTTCAGGTGTTGCAAAAAGCTGGGGCTCTTGATCCAAGGAGTGCCCGTGTGTGGAGCGCGCTGGGTCGGGCCCAACTCGAATTAGGGAAGGT
>JAFMIS010000392.1 GCA_017853915.1 bacterium | reverse complement strand
CAATAGTCAGTGGAGACCGAACGGAAAAGACAGTGGAGGTGGCACGTGCCCTAGGAGTTGACTCCGTATTTGCCGAAAAGATGCCCGAGGAGAAGCTCTCTATCATACGAGACCTTCAATCTCAGACGATTCTTGCCTACGTGGGAGACGGTATCAACGATGCTCCGACGCTGGCCGAAGCTTCAGTAGGGATTTCTCTCAGTTCCGCTACTGATGTAGCGATGCACTCAGCTCAAGTACTACTCACAGGCAACTCGATCGGACAACTTCCCTCCGCAATTACCCTTGCTCGACTCACGGTCAAGACGATCAAACAGAACTTATTCTGGGCCTTCTGTTACAACATCATTACCATACCCATGGCGGCTCTGGGACACATCGCCCCCCTCGCTGGTGCTCTCCTTATGACTGGTTCAGATGTGATGATCGTGGCTAATTCTCTCCGAATAAAATTCAAAAGAATTAGTGCCTAAGCAGCACTCCGGGAAACTAATCGAACGCGTCTGTTCCATCATGAGATCCCCAAGGCCCCCTCCATGTGCACTTCCTGACACTCTGGTCACGAATAGGCCTATCATGAAGCCCGCCACTGGATCTCTTGAACAACAAACACCACCAACAGAGAAAGAAACGGCGTTTGACAAAGGGGGTGTTGCATTTGGAAGAGGTAGAACGACACTATCCGACTGGAAACGAACTTCCCCGGAGAATTGAGCAGGTTTTTTTGTACATGTGGATTGCGCAACGATGATTAACAAAATGGTGGCATGGTTCCACAATACCTTCATTTTTCCGCGTAGAGTACGGACGCTTGCGACATGCATAGCCGATGCCCTCCCCCCTAATGCAACCGTGTTAGATATCGGAGCCGGAAACGGGTTAATCGCCAAAACAGTTATGAGCATTCGACCGGACGTTTCTATTCGTGGTGTTGATGTTCATAAGAGAGAGGTGGAGTACATTCCCGTCACAATCTATGACGGCAACACTCTTCCATTTGAGGACAAACAATTTGACGCAGCGCTATTTGTTGATGTGTTGCACCATACTCCAAACATCACTGAGGTTCTGCGGGAAGCAGCGCGGGTGGCGAAGCACATGATCCTCATCAAAGATCACCTGTGTGAATCAACCCTCGATCGCCGCGTCCTCGCGGCAATGGATGATGTTGGTAACACTCGATTTGGCGTCAGAATACCTGAAAACTACCTCTCGAAGGCACAGTGGCACGAGTGTTTTGACACTATCAAGGTACGGGTGGCCAGCTGGAATGAGCGGCTCAGGTTATATCCTCTCCCACTGGACCTTGTTTTCGGCCGACGTTTGCACTTTTTTGGCGTTCTATCGACACAGTAAACACCGCTGGTTGCGATGACATTATCACCGCAATAGGCACCGAAAACCGCCCCCTTATACAGTTTTTTGAAGAACAAAAACCATGCACGCTAGACTCGTTCAACTTTTTCGCGAGGTAGTGAAGGGGCCGAAACCTCGATGATGGGCCTGTGATAGAAGGCTCTATTTGAAATCAGCGAGATTACAGCTCACAAGCGACAGGATCATCCAAGCGCTACCCCGACCCTCAGTGTATTGAATTTCGGGGCGCGCACAGCGCGCGAGCACCCTCGAAAGAATCGACTCATTAATCGGGCTACTCGGCGTACCAGACTGAATGACAAACAGAACGCGTTCCCAGTTCTGAGTGCTTACTACTTCATCGACTTGGTCCCGCAACTTAGTCCACTGGTACGCTAAACGTTGAGGGGCATAGGTAATCGCGGCTCGAGGATCTTGTATGAGAGTCTCAATAAATTCAGGCGGAGAGAGCATTAAAACATTAGGGCGACTTTTAGCATCAGTAAGGTGATCGAGCAGAAGGTATAGGTACTTTCCTTGATCATATCCTTCGTTGATATAGGCGATGACGATCGTTCGGGGAGTTATTAACGAGTTTATCGTCCGAACATTCTCTATCTCGGGCACTTGTCCGTAATGCCAGAACCTTCCCGAGAACCAGACGTACGACGTAAATGCCACGTGCAACGTCAATCCAAAACTAACGATCGTATACACAAGATACCGGCTCATACGACCACGATTGTGGTATACGGATTGCACTAGACACATAAAACCGACCCCTGCCAGAATATCTAAACAGGGGAACAAGGTTGAAAAACGCTTCAACCACGATCCCTCGGAGAGAACACTCGGCAAGATCGCCGCTGCGATCCAACTCACTATAATCGCCGACTCAAATCGACGGATCTGCACCACCAGATACGTAAGGCCGAATACAATAAACGGCAGTTCAAGCCATGCGACTGATCGTGGATACAATCCATTCAAGGCAGGCACCCACTCCTGATGAAAAAGTTTCGGAATGCAATAAAAAATTCCTTGCAGAATCTCCCAAGCGTTGCGCCCTGCCGAAGAGAGAACGACGGCAAGGGTCTCCAGTACCGGTCTACTCCCCTGCTCCCCACCCCACAACGCTCGCGGTCCAGCCAAATTGAAAGGATTTAGGAATGTCCATGTCCCATC
>JAFMIS010000391.1 GCA_017853915.1 bacterium | reverse complement strand
CACCATAGCGAGCACCATCGGCAACACTATCCGCTTGCATGCAGAGAAAAACAGGCGCGACATTGAGACCTGTTCTAGCACCAAAGCGCTATAGCCTTCTACTCGCGCGACGATCATACTTGCTTCCCCACGCACCTCACGAGACGCGCTCTACGACCACACTTATTACACCTCGGCCCTAGTTTTTCTCTGCCGCTACTACCGCACCTACGGCTTTCCGCCAAAATTCTCCTCGCGACAAACGTCGCTGATGATCGGATCATGACTACCATCGGGGTGCCATCGTTGCCATCCCTTGGGGCAGGTCGCAAAAAGTCGAAACGCGGCGCCATAATTCTGAGATTTTTCATCAAGTCCGCGATCCGGCATCTCCGGACTCTTCTTACCCCACTCGTCAACATACCAATTAAAATCTTTCTTGGCATCGGAGTCACCTACGCCATCATTCACTCGCTGATCTTTTCCAAGGTGAACGCCTTTGTGGGTGAACTCGCTAATAAAAAGCTGATCAGATTTATCTTTCCCATCATACTTCCCACTATAATTATTACCCTCGACCAGTTCGCACGATTCGACTCGCTCGTTCGTCGCTCCACTTTTTGCCCCCTCGAATTTTTTACCAACAAATATCTGCCATTGAGGTGGGTATTTCATCGAGTACGGCCGCGGCTCAAAGCGCTTGTAGTAGGACCTTTGGCCAGAAATCATCTTTCCTTGGTATAATCCGCCAGCGATCAGGAACCCAAGAACGTGGTCACTGATAGCGGCACGACGTTCCACAGCAGCGTGTCGATACATCTCAACTGGCACCATACTACCGTTAAGCTTGCCACCATCGCGACAGGTGTAGCCAACAGAGCCTTCAGACTGGCCCCCTCCTCCAGTTTTGTCAGTTTTGTTAAGCACATCCCCAAAATACTCCTGCATTTTTTGGTTCTTCAAGTTCATACGCTGACAAAAGAGAGGATCTTGAAGCCAGGCCTGCATCCCTTTGACTAAGTCAGTCTTCCCCGGCACATCAACATTTTTGCACTTAAGGGTTTCATCGGGATCGGTCATGAGTTCTACCCCCTCCGGGCAGTAGTTTGACCAGATCGGAATTCTTTTGAGCGCGGCTTCATCTGCGCCACCCTCTTTTTGCACCTTATCTCCGGCAGCAGGGTCCATTAACTTGTGAAATTGTTGCGGGTGCATGCAGAAATGCTTCGCGAGTTTCTCTTGATATGAGCGATCCATCGCGGGAAAATTGACCCGCATCGTCAAACCCTCTCCTTGGAGACCGTCAGCAAACTGCAGATCCTCAGGAACCTTGGACCCGATATCCTGAATAACGTCATTGATGTTTTGTTTGAGTGAGCTCGTGTCGGTTGAGCCTCCTCCCAGCTTGTCAGCTACTTCCAGATTCTTCTTGATCGCCTTCTCTACCCAATCAGCAGCCTTGCCATTTTTCTGGTGCATCATCGGGCGAGTCTTTGCCAGACATGCATCAACTTCGTCCCTACCAGCTATCATCGTCGTCGTGCGATCGTTCTCCCAGCCGACAACTGTTGTTGGATAGTAGTACTCAAAAACTCCAGCCCACCCTGTATTCTCATTGGGCACACCTGGATGCATACACGCGATCTTCTCTGTGTCTTCCCGCTGCTCGCCATCTCTTACACAACACGTCTTAAAATTAGCATCTGTCCTGAGAGGTACGTACTTAGACGTACCTAACCCCGGAGGCGAAGTCCCTCCGTACTCGGGAGTACAGCACTCCTGAAAAATGTGTTTATCTTTCCATTTCTGGGCGGGGAGACAGGGCCTCTCATTACACACAGAGCACGCCGTTTGCAGACCCCCAACGCCATTCCAACAGAAGTAGCAATTCAACCACGGGATGTACACAATCCCCGCTGCCCCTGCCTCGTACCGATACGGCAGCACATCGGTGCGCAAATTATCTGGATACATGGCGTCTCGCAGGTGGGGGCTATACCATTTGTCGAAGTCAGGCGCCTGCTCGGCATTCTGATAGAGAATTGGGCCCACCAACTTCTCCATATTCTGTTTCGCCTCGCTGAAGCCTCCCGGGGCGCCACCGCGATACTTATTCTTCTGATTTTTGTCGACATCCTTAATCCGCGGAATCAGCTCGGGATGGAGCTGCTCGGCGTTTTTCATTCGCTCTTGAATCTGTTGCTGCTGATCCGGCATGCGGGGAACTGATTGCGCCAGAGCGAGTTGGGAATGAAAGGAAAAGATTGCGGTAAGGGCAGTGAGAGAGATGCAACGTACAGTAGTGTGAACAAGAGACCTCATCGGCCAATCCTCCCAAACCTCTTATCGGCAACCAGCACAGACTGCTAAGCTTCTGTGGCCAACACGATCCCGCCTATGCGCCCAATCGGCCCTATAAGGATAATCCCCTGAAAGCTCTGCCAGCCGCAAGGCACATTGGCGCCTACTAGGCTGATATGAGAGAAACTCGTAGAGGCGTGATTTAGAGGGCGCCCTCCAATGTTGACCATGAAACGCGGCGATCTCAGTGCGCGTAATGCCCGGC
>JAFMIS010000390.1 GCA_017853915.1 bacterium | reverse complement strand
TGGAGGGCGCCCGGGTCGGGCGCCGAGATGTCGCGATCACCATCGATATTCCTGGTTCACGTTATATCCAGCGGCCGGACCGGCCGCCCTCCAAAGACATCGTCGTAACGCGCGCCATATCGTGGTACCGATCATGTATTGGAGGGCGCCCGGGTCGGGCGCCGAGATATGGCGAATCACCAGAGATCTTCGTTCTTAACGTGATTCTCGAAGGAGTGACATCTCAAGCTTCCCCTCACGGATAAAGCGCGCGAGATTGCCGGCGTTAAGAGCGGCCTGATCAGAGCTACCGCCCTGCCCAGGCTGACATGTCACATAATAGGTATACCCATCCTGGGTTGAGTCCTTTGCTACCTCATACAGGTAAGCCGATTCAGCAGGATTGCTCGCTAACGACCAGCGAACCCCAACCACGCGAGTTACGACTGATGAATGGGTTGCAGGAGCTCCGGTGTAATTCTCCAGGAAGAAGCGGGCTCGCTCCCAGCAATGCTCGTCCTGATCGAACTGGATATCAAAGCTTGTCGGGGTCGTAAGGATCTCCTCGCGGGCCTGGTCCTGAGTAGTAGCCTCTACCTCAAGCCCATAATCACTCGCGCGGACGACATCCGCGATTGAGCCATTTCGAGCGCTCCCCCGCAGGGACGACGAACCACACCCGACCGAGGCGACCACAGCCGCAAAAATGACTGCGTGTCTGATAGCTACATTTCGCATCATGACTCCCGCCCCCTACGCTTGTTAGCGGCACACAACAGCCTTGCTTCCTCACACATTCAATGACTCGCCGCTTGGCGATTCGAAATCACGAAGGGGGCAGGCTTCTACCAGGTTTTAGCTGAATGAGCTGCCACACCCACACGTGCGCTTGGCATTCGGATTCTTAAATTGGAACCCCGTGCCGTGCAAACCGGAAACATAATCAACGACGGTTCCTTTTAGGTAGCCGAGACTAATTGGGTCGATCACGATCTTTACACCGTTGAAATCGAGCGCGACATCACCCATACGCTCTTCCTTGTCGAAGTCGAGGCCGTACTGATAACCAGAGCAACCACCACCTACCACCGACACACGCAAAAAGTCACCAGCCTCACCCTCCTCTTTGAGCGCCTTTGAAATCGCTTCAGCCGCCGCTGGGGTAAACATGACCGGCAAATCCTCCGTAGGTACGAAAGTAGTATCACACTCAGCGTTCTTGCCACCTGCGTTAGCTCCACATGATCCCATATACACCTCTCTTTAAAAACACACTGGGGACGCTCTCCATTCTTACGTGTCGTCCCATACAGAAGTAGCGCTCTCTTAGCACCGCATCCTCTCTCTCAGTATAGAAAAGATAAGCACCCTTTCACAAGGATTCAACCGGGAAATCAACAACATAGCGCGAGAGCTCACTTTGATTTACCAACTTGAGCTACAAGGCCACTGCTGCAGGCAGCTCCTCAGCCTACTTTCAAGCACTTACATCTTTTAAAACTGGCGCCATTTACCACTCAAGCTCCTCCGTGGCGAGTGCCGATTACACCTCTAAGACGGGAAGATCCTAGCACCAGCCGTACTCAAATCAGATAGGACCCCACTCTTTGAGACGGTTTGCGTGACGCTACATACGAGCACCACAAAGGTCCAAAAGAAATCACTTCTAGGCAGAGCCCTCGCGCTTACCACCGCGTTCACTCGTCAGATCGCACACGGGGTAGCGGCCCTCAGCGCGATCACTCTCTTGTCGATCTGCATTCGCTACGCACTGGCCGAATCAGGAGATAGAGAGCGCGCGCGATACGGGTCCGCTCAAGACAGCCCGCTCAGCTTCACTCCGGTATCGCTTCAAGATGGCAGTCGGCTAACCCTCATATCACCTCAGCACTGGTCGGACATCGCTGACGAGGTCTCGCGCGAGATTACCAAAACACACACCGAACTTTCGGCGGTCTTTGGCGCTATTCCCGCGTTTCGTTCCTCAGTGCGCCTAATAGATGAAAAAGCCTTTTATGACCTTACCGGCGCGCCAGGCTGGACTAACGCGATGTTCTTCCGAGGCGAGATTATGATTCCGCTCTCATCATCCCAACCGATTGACCTGGAGAACATTCATCGGTCGGTGAAGCATGAATACTCACACGCGGTGCTGTCAGCTCTCTCCAACGGTCGAATTCCTGGATGGATAGATGAGGGCCTCGCCCAGTGGGCCGAGGGGGAGGAGAATCCGGCTCTGCGAAGCACGCTGAAATATTATCTACGCTCGCACGAACCGGTACCGCTCGCCTACCTCCAGGGCGGTTTCACAAAACTTGAGGCCTCCATGGTGCCCGCCGCCTACGCCCAATCCCTCCTTGCAGCTCAGGCCATGATCAAAGCGTACGGCATTGAGAAGATAGCGCTCTACCTTTCGATGCTACGCCAGGATATCGATAAATACGACGCCTTCGAGGCAGCCTTTGGCATCTCTCAAGAGGTGTTCGAAAGGAAACTCGACTCAACCCTTAAGTCGTGGGCTAAAATTCCGAGACAGAAGAGCCCCTCCACGGCCGTAAAAACTTCTC
>JAFMIS010000039.1 GCA_017853915.1 bacterium | reverse complement strand
GACTGACTCTGCCGTAAGAATTACTCACCTTCCCACCGGACTTGTTGTGGCGATGCAGGATGAAAAGTCGCAACATAAGAATCGAGAGAAGGCGATGCGGGTCTTGAAAGCTCGTCTCTACGAATTAAAACAAGCTGAGGCTGAGGCTGAGCGGCGTGAAGATCGTCGAAGTCAGGTGGGAACAGGCGACCGGTCAGAGAAGATCCGGACCTATAATTTTCCACAATCTCGTATCACAGACCACCGCATCAAGTTGAATGTGAGTGACGTCAATGGTGTGATGGCGGGAGATCTTGATCAACTCATCGATCCCGCGGTTGCCTACTATCAAGCTGAGGCTCTACGGGGTGAGACCGTTGTTCAGTAGCGGTATGCTCCTCGGAGAATTGTTGCGACATGGCGAGGATGTTCTGCAGGCGACATCCTCATCAGCGCGGCTCGATAGCGAGGTGCTACTTGCCTGCGTTCTAGGAACGTCGCGCACCAAGCTTTTGGTGGCGCTTAGAGATGAATGTTCCGAGGAAGTCGCAACTCAGTTCCTACGCGATATCTCTCGTCGCGCTGCTGGGGAGCCGGTGGCGTATATTACGGGATATAAGGAGTTTTGGGGGCTGTTATGTAGTGTGTCGCCGGCTGTCCTCGTGCCGAGGCCCGAGTCCGAGTTGATAGTTGAGCGGGCGCTCGCACTTCTTGAGAGTATCCCTGCTCCCCGTATACTCGACCTGGGAACGGGAAGTGGGTGTCTCGTCGTGGCGATTTCAAGAGAGCTGTGTGATAGGGGAGAGCGGCAGTTTCATTGCGACGCTGTCGATCGAAGTGCGCAGGCTCTCGCTGTCGCGCGGTCCAACGCAGAGCGGCACGGGGTGGGGCATTATATCTCGTGGGTAGAGAGTGATTGGTTTAGTAATCGTGAAGCGCTCTCGCCACCGTACGATCTTATAATCGCGAACCCGCCCTATGTTGATCCAGCTGAGGATACTCCCAAAGAGCTGTCATTTGAGCCACGTGAGGCGCTTTTCTCAGAGGATCAGGGTTTGCGAGATGTAAAAAGTATAATCTCCACGGCCTTTGAGTTTCTGAACCCTCGTGGTGTTTTGCTGGTCGAAGTGGGTGCCGGGAAACGAGGAGCGCTCATTCCTTTCCTCGATACCATGAAGCTTTCATATCGATTCCTTGGTGACGATTCGGTCGCCGATAACTTTACTATTGTTGAAGCCAGGGCCACTGAGTGATGAGGGGCCCGCGGCTCTCATCACTCAGAGTGCTGTGCTAAGAATTTGAGAACTTGGAGATGATGCGCTGCTTCATCTGATCGACCTTGTCGAGTAGTGACGAAAATAGGCTTAGAATCTGGGATGAGTGTTGGAAGCGCTGTTCGGCGATAATCTGAATCGCGCGCGCGTTCGCCGTCGTCCCGTTCTCAAATTTTATGTTAAGAGCTTTAGCCATTTTGTTGATGTCCTCGGTCGTTGCGCCCTCTTTGAGGCTATATGCGGCTAGGAGGTCATTTTGGGCCTTAGTAAAATTGTAGCCTAAGACCGCGGCGGCCTTGTCAACATCGGACGCATATACTTGTTTCGTGGTAGTAGCCATACAGTCTCCTGTTTAGTCTCCTGTTTAGTCTCCTGGTTAGACTCCTGGTTAGAGTCGGTTACGGGCAGGGTTTTTTGTGTATCTAACCCCTCTTTCCTTGATTAGTTCGGGAAATCTTTTATTTTGTTGCTCTTGTTCTGTCTGGCGGTTCTGCCATACTGACGGAGTCTTCGAAGAAAAGGGTTTAGATGTCAGAATTCATTGAGATTATTGGTGGAACACCGCTACAAGGTAGGGTTACCGTGGGTGGCGCAAAGAACGCGGCACTCCCTCTCTTGATCTCTACCCTTTTAACCGGCGAGGAGTGTTCGTTGTCCAACGTTCCAAACCTCACCGATACCAGCCTCGTTATTCATCTTCTTGAGCAGTTCGGCGCTGAGGCCAGTTACGATGGAAACACTGTGGTTGTGCGCACGCCACGACTGGTCGCGACCGAGGCGAGCTACAGTCTTGTGAAGGCTTTGCGCGCGTCATTCTGGGTGCTCGCGCCCCTGTTGGCTCGCGGTAGGGCCGCTCGGGTAGCGCTACCAGGTGGAGATCTTATAGGCGCAAGGCCCGTGGATCTTCACCTTGAGGGCCTGGTAAAAATGGGAGCGGACATTTCGCTCAAACATGGCGTGGTATACGCCACAGCGGAGCATGGACTTCGCCCAGCGATGATCGATCTGCGTTTTCCCTCAGTCGGAGCGACGCATCAATTGATCATGGCGGCTAGTTTGACACCCGGTGTTACGGTGATAAAGGGCTGCGCGAGGGAACCGGAGATTATCGCGCTCGCAAATTTTCTGAATGGGATGGGTGCTGACATTCAGGGCGCTGGAGGGTCGATTGTTGAGATCCGTGGTCGTAGTGAGCTCAGTGGAACATCGGCCAACCTCATTGGCGACAGAATTGAGGCCGGGACGTATCTGCTGGCTGGCGCTATGACCGGTGGTAACGTCACAGTAGATGGTATCGATCCGATGTTTTTTGGATCCTTTCTCGAGATTCTTACCTCGATGGGACTGGAAGTATCGTGCGGGGAGACATCAGTTTCGGTGAGAAGGAATGGCCCGCTTCGGCCGGTTCATGTGAAGACAGCTCCCTTTCCTGGATTAGCGACTGATTTGCAGGCGCCGTTAATGGCCGCTCTTACTCTGGCTGAGGGCACAAGCACGATTGAGGAGACGGTTTACGAGGGCCGCTTTGGGCACGCTTCGGAGTTGGCTCGTTTGGGAGCTAACATAAAGATTGCTGAGCGAGTGGTTACTATCGAGGGCGTGCAAAAGCTTACGGGCGCTCCGGTCGACGGCCTCGATATTCGAGCCGCGGCATGTTTAGCGCTAGCGGCGCTAGCGGCTGAGGGAACAAGCGAGCTTCATGAGGTTCACCATCTCCGGCGTGGATATGAACACTTCGAGAGAAAGATGTCGGAGTTGGGAGCACGCCTTTGGAGCCGTATAAGCGATCCTGAGGATTTCATCTTCGCTGGGTGTTGATTCTTCGGGGTTGTGGGCATGAATCCTCAGTTGGCTCTACAGTTTTCTCACGCGCTTCGATACTCATCTGATTCCTTTCTTGTTCATCAAGGTGTGCAGGGAGTCGTTGATACGGTTATGCTACTGGCTCGTGAATCTCGCTCCTCGATGGTGTATGTTTCTGGAGGAGAATCATCGGGTAAAACGCACCTGGGTGTGTACTTAACGGCAGCTTTAAGAGCTTGTGATGTGCGCGCGCGATTCCTCGCGGCGGAGGAGGCAAGCGCTTGGCTGAATGGAGAGTCTGAGCGCCATGCGCTGGAGTTTGGTGAGTGTGTGGTGATCGATGATGCGGATCTCTTTATCGCTCGTCACGGGGAGAGTGGAATTATTAGCGACCTTACTGAGCGCGTTCGACAAGTGCATGGCCTACTTGTGATGCTTGGTGGCCGTTCCATCCCAGAGCTGAAAGCCAGTGGTCAGGTCAAAAGTCGACTTGAAGCGGGGATCGTTCTCTTTATCGACGCGCCGGCAGAGAACGATCTTGATAAGCTTCTTGCGTCCATAGCGCGACAGAGAGGGGTGCGACTAACCCAATCGAAGCGCTCCTTCATCTTGCGGCGCGTGGCGCGTACTCTGCCTAGTTTGGTTGAGTATGTGAATAGGTTGGGAGATGTTGGCCGAGAGGCCTACCTCAGTACTTCATTTGGGGTCCTGTCCGAGGCGGCTTCAGAGCCTGGCGCAAGGCCTCTCGAGGCGGCCTAAAAACCCATAATATCAGAGACTTGAGTTTGCTTTCCCCGGCTCGTGGGCTGTGGTAAAAATAGCGCGGCCTAAGGCGCGATTGGCGCATGGGGCCAAGGGCATGAGGTCCATGCTCATGGGCTTAAGTAAGGAACGTTCACATGCAGAGACGTAGAGTTGTAGTAACCGGAATCGGCATCGTTAGTCCGCTGGGGCTCACGCGGGAGGAGTCATGGCAGGGGGCAACGCAGGGCAAGTCAGGCGTTGGCCCAATCACTCGATTTGACGCGAGCGCCTTCCCAACCCATTTTGCCGCTGAGGTTAAGGGATTTAGTCCCGACGCGTTCATCGATTTCAAAGATCAAAAGAAACAGGACCTCTTCTCTCAATACGCCATAGCCGCCACACACGAGGCCCTTACCGATAGCAAGTTGTTGGGAGATTCCACCACCTACGCCGCCGCGAAGATGGGGTGTGTTTTAGGAGTCGGTATCGGCGGACTCAATATTCTTGAGAAGTTTCATGCGGCCTACCTTGAGGGTGGTCCCAAGAAGATCTCTCCGTTCCTTATTCCGGGGATGATCAGCAACCTCGGGCCAGGTAATGTCGCGATCAAATATGGCTTGAAGGGAGTGAACTATACCGTTACGAGCGCTTGTACCTCTTCAACTCACGCGATCGGCGAGGCTTTTCGCATGATTGCCGATGGCTTGCAGGATGTAATGGTGACGGGAGGATCAGAGAGCACAGTGAGCCCCATAGGCATCGGAGGATTTAACGCTCTCAAGGCGCTCTCCACCAGGAACGAAGAGCCTCAGAAGGCCTCTCGCCCCTTTGACCGTGATCGAGATGGATTTGTTCTTGGCGAGGGCTGCGCTATTCTTATTTTGGAGTCACTTGAGAGAGCTCGCAAGCGTGGAGCTCCGATCTACGCCGAAGTGGTAGGTTATGGCACCTCGTGTGACGCGTACCACATGACGGCCCCATCCTTGGATGGAGAGGGGGCTGTGAACTGCATGCGCAACGCGCTCGATTGGGCTGGTCTGAAGCCTGAGCAGGTCAATTACCTCAATGCCCACGGCACATCGACTCCCGCGAACGATTCTTCAGAAACCGCTGGGATTAAGACCGTCTTTGGCGATTGGGCTAAGAAGGGGCTCCTTGTGAGCTCAACCAAGTCTATGACGGGGCATCTCCTCGGGGCAGCGGGGGCGATCGAGGCAGCATTCTCGGTTCTTGCGATCCGAGATAGCGTCGTGCCTCCAACGATAAACCTCGACAATCCAGGAGAGGGATGCGATCTCGATTATGTCCCCCATACTGCGCGCAAGCATACTGTCAATGTTGCCATGTCTAACAGCTTTGGCTTCGGCGGCACAAACGCCACGTTGGTCTTTAGCGCGTGTAAGTGATGAAAAAGCACGGCGACGATCTCTCTCCAGAGGTTAGAGCCGAAGATATCGTTCTCGGTTCCCTCGGATTTGGTGAGGAGGCGAGAGTGGTTTCAATTGAGCGCACTCAGGCCGGCTACCGTGGCATCGCTGCCTGGCCAGATGGAGAACAGTTTTCGTTCGAGAGCGAAGACGACCTAGACGATCTGCAACGCTGGGCGCTGGATATCCTGTTAGGCGATCGGCTAGAAAAGAGCGCTTGATGAGGGCTGGGTGTTCCCGCACGTAGTCCTGATTATGAACATGCGCTATTCTTGTGGGTATGAAGAAACAAGATCTGCTGGTATTCCTCCGCGAGCATCCTGATACTACGGTTCGATTCGAGCTACCCGATGGGAATCTCTCCCCCGTGCATGCCCATGTCACTGAAGTCGCCAGAATTGAGAAACATTTTATCGATTGCGGAGGAACGATTCGAAAGGAATCCGCGTGCCGCCTTCAGACGTGGGTTGCCGACGACTTTGATCATCGCCTCACAGCGCGCACGCTGGTCGGAATAATTGAGAAGGGCGCTGTTGTTCTTGGACCATATGATCTGGACATGGAGGTCGAGCATGATATCGGGTTTGTTTCTCAGTTTCCCGTTAGCGGCGTGAGCAAAAGAGGCGCCGAGACTATTATTTCCTTGGTTGGTCGGCATACAGAATGCCTCGCGCCAGAAAAGTGCTGTCCTCCACAACCCGAAAGCCCGATGGTGACGTTGGGCAGGAAGAAATAGTTGGATCCGCGTTAGCGAAACCGAGCTACGAGTCCACGGTGGTCGGAACCAAGAGAAGCTGGTAGCACCTCAGTTGAGAGAGGAACCAGGCGCTGTGAGAAGATAAAATCAATTCTTAAGATCCACGCGGCGAACCGCGGAATACCATGCTCGGGGAAGGGCCACGTCCCACCGCGAAAGATCATATCAGCGAGGGTTTGCGTGGTGAGCCAGCTATCTTCGTATCCCGCGTCACGAATAAGCGAGTAGACTCGATTGCGCATAGTCGCGTTGAGATCGCCAGCCATCACGACCGGGGTATTAGAAAAAGACCGCACGTACGAGAGCACCTCAGAGATCGATTGCTCACGCGCAAAGACGGTATTATTTAACTTCCCTCCGAGCCCCTCATCACCTTTGCTGTCTATAAGCGCGTGGGGGTGTACCCCATGTATGTTTACCCCCAGAATGGAGCGACCATCGGGAAGAGTGACCTGTATTATTTGAGGTCGGCCTACCCAATAACCTTGGGAAACGAAATCAAGCTTCTGGCAGGGGTGTTTTGCGAGGGTGGCCATTCCATAGGAACCTGGGCGAGGGTCAAATATCTGGCAGGGATACATTGCCTTTAGATTGTCGTATATCGTAGCGGCGATCTCAGCAGTCACCTCTTGCAGGAGGACAATATCAGGGAGGCGTCGCCTTATCTCCGGCAACACCATCGGTGTGATGTCTCGGTGCCCGAGAAGATTCATATCAAGCACGGTTAGGTTGTAACTCGCCGAGGGGTTCGAAGATGGTGGGGTAACGAAATCGCGCCAGCAGCGAGCGATAGGTAGGACTGAAGCGATGAGCATCAGGCTACACAAGGCATGCTGCCCGAGAGAGAGTTTTTTCTTTGTAAGCTTGGCAATAGTGAGTCGAATAATGAAGTATCCGCCAACACAGAGGGCCGTTGTCGGAGCGAATGCGCGCCACAGGAAGAGGGCAAAGTTGGATTCGTCATTAAACGCGGTAGCTATGCCAAAGTAGAGCGCCACAGCGAGTGCCAACAAGCTCACGATGATATCGGGGCAGGAGAGTCCTCTCATACTCGCAGTGATTTCGCGAGCCTCAAGAGTACACTAGGCCGCATCAATCCTGATATCTTCTTCGATCGGTCCTGGTGACGCAAGGAACCTTAGGATTGGCCCATAACGGGGTAGTCGGTGTAGCCCTTATCGGCTCCTCCATAGAAAGTTGCTCGATTGTACTCGTTCAAACCAGCCCCAGCTTTCAAACGCTCCGGGAGATCAGGATTAGAGATGAATAGACGCCCGAAAGCGACAGCATCAGCATAGCCATCAGCAACTACTTTGAGCGCGTCTTCTCGATCATAGCCACCCGCTGAGATCAACGAGCCACTGAATGCTTGACGGAACAGCTTAGCCGCTTCCGGAGCTCCAGCTATATTCCCATCCTGAGCTCCAGCAGCTGAGGAACGTGGCTCGATGATATGCGCGTAGGCTATACCACGTGCGTTCAATTGACCCAAAACGTATGTGAACAGCGAAACTGGATCGCTGTCTTTCATGTCGTTAAAAGTGCCGTATGGTGAGAGTCTTACTCCGACTCGTCCTGCTCCCCAGATCGCGATGGCGGCGTCCACGACCTCGAGCAAAAGTCGGGCTCTGTTCTCACGCGAGCCGCCGTAGTGATCAGTTCGCTGATTCGCGCCATCTTGTAGAAATTGGTCGAGAAGGTAGCCATTAGCGCCATGAACCTCGACTCCATCAAAACCCGCGTCTTTAGCGTTTTGAGCGCCTCGCGCGTAATCAGCTACTATGGCGGGAATCTCATGCGTTTCGAGAGCGCGTGGAGTTTCAAAAGCGACCTGTTTCCAGTCGGCAGAGTAGGTTCCTCCCGCTGGCTTAATCGCTGATGGCGCCACCGGTAGCTGGCCGTTCGGTTGGTGAGATCGATGCGAGATGCGTCCAACGTGCCACAACTGTAGAAATATCCTTCCCCCCGCGTTGTGTACGGCATTCGTCACCAGACGCCACCCCTCCACCTGCTCAGAAGAGTGGATGCCAGGGGTTCCTGGATATCCCTGGCCTTGCTGCGATATCTGAGTTGCCTCCGAGATGATGAGCCCCGCCGATGCCCTCTGAGCATAGTACTTGGCCATCAGCTCCGTTGGAACATTCCCTGGTTGTTTGCTCCTCATGCGGGTCAGAGGGGCCATGATGACTCGATTGGGGAGTGCTAGGTCGCCAATGTGGACAGGGTCAAAGAGAGTAGCCATAGATCCTCCGTAAACGCGTAGGCGTTGTATTCGCCCGACATTCATAGAAACAAAGCGATTAAAATTCAACCCTATTTCATCATGGTACTATGTCATTATGGCAGAGCGTAATTGCTGATTGGGGGAGAATAGATCATCGATGTTTATGACTCATCGAGGTTAGTACGCCAACATTTCAGCCGGGGGCCATTCAGCCGGTAAGCCGAGACTGCGAAGAGCTACGTGAGCACCTACATTAAAACGGGGGCCGTGTGGATCGAGAAGATCGTCGAGATCAAAGTCTTGCAGGAACAGGGTTGGGCCATTTTTCAAACTAAGGGTAGGATCCCCACAACTTCCACCACCGGGGATAAAAAAGTGTCCAAGCTCGGTATCGATTGACAAATTGTTGAGTCCCCGAGCTGTGAGCCTGGTTGAGCCAACCTCAAATTCCCTCCAGGTATGTGGCTGCCCTTGAAATCCTCGTATCCCCACCATACCAAACGCCTCGAGGGTAGCTTTTGGATAGGCCCCAATCCTGTCAAACGTGAAACACAGATACCCGAGAGTGTCATGGTGCAGCAGGAGTCGAGGATAGGGGGGAATAGGATGAAGCTTCGTCTCTGTTAAATGATCGCTTCCATGAGCGACAAGTGAATAGCTGCGCTCGGGTAGTCGTTTTGTGGGATCGGAGAGCACGACGGTGTCAAAGTCGCGCTCGATATGAAGCCTCTGAGAGGGGCCAAGTCGCGCCGCGGCGCGAAAGTAGGTACCAGCTACTTGAGAGGTGTCTATAATCTCCAGCTGAGCGGCGTCTGTACCACGCGCGAGAAATATGGTGTGAAGCAGTTGTATTGTGAATGGAGCGGTACTGCAGGCCCCTGGGATGGTGTTCTCCTGTTCAAAAATCAGGAGCCCCTGTTGTCCGTCGTGACTGGAGAACCGAGCCGCAGGGCATTGCTTTAGGATAAAGTTGAAATCAGCGACTTTAGCCTCCGGTGGAGGGAGGAAGGGGATGTCGGATGAACGCTGAAGATGGTTTGAAAACACGCGAAACGGTACCAAGTCACACAAGGAAAGGAAATATTTTGAGAGAGCTCTTGAAGATGCAAAGAGTCTGTTAGAGTTGCTATGCGTCGTCTCTTGTTGAGGAGCTAGCCCGCATATTGCATGAAGCCTGCTACTACGACCGCCGATAATAGCGCTTTTTCGGCTCAAAAATCGATTTTCAGACCGGAAGGTATCTCGATACGATTCCGCCCTGAAAATAGCTTTTTGAGTTCGCCCTTTGGGCCCGAAAAATCACCATTCTCGCCGCTCTCGCGACGCAGTTTCATGAAATATGCTGGCTAGGCCGCTCCGGTTGGGCATATCGCCTTGAGCGCGCAGCCTTCGCAATTAGGTTTGCGGGCTCCGCACACGCGTCTACCATGAAAAATGAGCCGATGGTGGAGGTTTCTCCACTCAGAAGATGGAAATAGCTTTTTTAGATCCTCTTCCACGGCATCAGGGGTTGCGCCGTTCGAGAGGCCAAGGCGACGAGCGACCCGAAATACATGGGTATCGACGGGGAGCGAGTGAGCCGCTCCAGTCTCTCCGAGGACGACGTTAGCCGTTTTTCGACCAACCCCCGGCAGGGATGTCAGGTCCTCGTGGGTCTTTGGTACATCCCCCTGAAATCGACTGACGATCTCACCTGCTGTAGCGATTATATTTCTAGACTTAGTCTTAAAGTAATTGATCGGTCGAATGATGTTCTCGACATCAGGAAGCTTAGCCTTTGATAGCGCCTTAAAGGAGGAGTATTTTTGGAAAAGACCAGGGGTAACCTGATTGACTTTTTTATCGGTGCACTGGGCCGATAGCATTACCGCTATGAGGAGTTGATATTCGTTTGAGAAGTCCAGCTCCGATCGAGGCTCCGGATAAAGCGTGGCAAGGATGGCAAGAAGGCGCTTTTTTTCGCGTGGCGTCATGCAGGACTGTTAGCTCAATGCCGCCTTAATTCGCTTGAGCCCCGCCCCGACGTTCTCCTGCTTCTGGATCTTGAAGCGCTTGGCGCCTTCGCCGATCTCGCCCGTGGACGCGACGTGTGGCCCACCACAAAACTCAGCTGATATCCAATTCTTCTGGTCGCCGATGAAGTACACACTGACAAGGTCTGGGTACTTCGCCCCGAATTCCATCTGCGCGCCGATTCTCTCTGCCTCTTCTCGGGGCATCTCTACCCGCTCCACAGGAAGATTCTGGCTAATTTGGGAATTTACTAGCTCCTCAACCCTTGTGACTTCCTCTGGGGTCAATTTGCGGTCGATGTTGAAATCCATGCGCAGCCGTTCGGCGGTGATGTTGCTACCTTTCTGCCTGATATTAGAATCGACAAGCTTTTGAAGGGCCGCGAGAAGGAGATGGTGTGCGGTGTGAAGGTTGGTAGTCTCTCGTGACTGATCGGCAAGACCGCCCTTAAACTTTTGA
Organism: bacterium; assembly: GCA_017853915.1. GTDB lineage: Bacteria > Bdellovibrionota_C > UBA2361 > UBA2361 > OMII01 > OMII01. Next base: position 723 of record JAFMIS010000039.1, on the reverse strand, counting down.
TCGGCGCCGGCGCGCGATAATTCGCGGTGCTTCTTTTCAGCATCCGCAAATTGCTTGGTAATTGATTTCGCCTGCTCTTCACTTACCTTCAGCTCATCGAGAGTTAATTCGAGCGGGAAGCCATAGGTCTCGTACACAAAAAATGCCTGCTCACCCGAGATGGTCTGCCCCGGCTCAAGCTGTGACTGTATTTTCGACAGCTCTCGCAAGCCTTTGGTTAGAGTTTGATTGAAAGCGACCTCCTCGTCGTGGATCTTTTGGAGCACGATTGCGCGCTGCTCCTCGAGGTGAGGATAGGCGTGCGATAGTGTTTCAATCACAGCGGTAGCGACCTCGCGCGTGAATTCCCTCTCCAGCCCGAGTTTTCTTCCGAACCTCACCAGACGACGTATGAAGCGGCGTAAAATGTATCCTTGATCTTTATTTGATGGCGAAATGCCATCAGCCAAAATGAATGTGGCAGCTCGTCCGTGATCAGCGATTACTCTAAACGCTGCTGTATGCTCATTGTCTTGGCCCTCAGTTTTGTAGGGGCGTCCCGAGATCGCGGAGACTCGGTCGATGATCGGAGAGTATATATCACTCTCAAAGATATCGTTTTTATTTTGAACGATCATGCAGATTCGCTCAAAACCTCCACCAAAATCGATGTTTTTCTGCTCAAGAGGCACCCACTTCATCTCGTGGGAGAGTTTGTACTCCATGAAGACGTTGTTACCGATC